>JAUQYY010000125.1 GCA_030587505.1 Candidatus Sigynarchaeota archaeon | reverse complement strand
ATATCACTTTCAGGGTATCCCTTTGATTTGTGGATCAGCTCGTATTCTAGGTAAGCTGATGCGGCAACTGCGATGTTCATTATTTTCTTTTCTTTAATTTTGAGGAATAGTTGGTCTGCCACGTTGTGGAGTTTGTCGGAGGAGTTTACGAAGGCTATTAGCATGTCAACTTCTATTACCGGCACTTCTCTCACGCCTAGCTTCTTTTTCAATCACTGAATCGGCTAGGTGCTCAACTTTCTCGTACGTGGTGTTTGGGTCTTTCCTCTTTCCTCTGAGAAAGGTGTAAGGATCTTGTAGCACTCGGATTTGGAGTATGCCCTCTTCTTTCTTAACTATTCGCCATTCAAGTTTGTCTCCCGTTTTAATTTTCAGCAACTGCCTTATTTTGCTGGGAATGGTCGTTAACCCCTTTTCGCTAACCGTACTCGTTGCCACTAAAAAACACCCCCTTTCTAAGAAAAAAGACTCTGAGTATATAATTCTTGTCCAGCCAAGGAAGTTGGCCCACAATTTTTTACACTCCCTTATTCTTTGTCTTTCTAGCAACGTGGGTCGGTTATGGTCCAAACCACAGCAGCCACGAAAGGCGTTGAAGTCTTAGCCCCTTGAAGTCATGTTTGACCGTATACACCTGTCCATCTCAGTACCACCTGACTCTCCAACAGAATCGTTAGGATCTTCAAAGGAGTGAACCTTGGGTTTCCTCGACTATTTTTCTCTTCCTTTTGTTTTTGCTATTTTTATTTTTTCTTGTAGTTCTTTTTTTGCGTTTTGTACGGCTGCTCTTGCGTTTTTTCCGTGTGCCGTTATGTATATTTGTGTTGTGATTTTTTTGTCTCTCTGGGGTTGGCTTTTTATCCACACTTCTGGGTGGTTTTTTCTCACCTGGTCTATTAGGGGGGAGAGGTCTGACTCTATTATTCCTTGGGTTGTTATGTGTTCTTCCGCGTACTGTTCTTTGACCGCTTTTTTTAGGAGGGGGATTAGGTGTTTTTCGAATAGGGCTTTCACTTCCTGTGGAAAGCCGGGGAGGGTTATTATCTTTGTTTTCCTAGTTTTTACTAGTGTTGCTGGTGCGAGTCCAACGGGATTTAGGTAGATTTGGCTGCCTCGGGGTACGTAGGCCAGCTTTTTTCTCTCGGGGGTCATTCCGCTGTTTTGGGTTTTTCCGAGCTTGTGGATGAGGTTGAACTTGTTTTCTAGGTCCTTTAGGAGTTTTCTGTTCACCTGTAGGGGTTTGTTTACGGCTCTCGCGACGGCGCTCATGGTCATATCGTCGTAGGTCGATCCGAGGCCCCCGGTTGTGATTATGTAATCAGGTTTTCTATTTATGGCTTCTTTCAGGGTTGTGGTTATTGTTTTGGAATCGTCGGGTATGGTTGTCACGCGTGTTACACGTATGCCTAGTCTGGTCGCCTGGCCGCATATGTAGTGGCTGTTTGTGTCTTGCACTCTTCCGGCGAGCACCTCGTTTCCGATCACTACAATTTCCATGGTGGTCATAACAGACCCTCGCAGCTTAAGTTTCTGAGCGTATTACCTTCTTAAGAGTCTTAAATACTTGCTTGTGATATTTCTACTATGTCTACGCAACAGCTCAAACTGATGATATGTTTGAAAACACTAAAAACCCTTAAGTTGACAATACCAGTGTTATCCAAAAAATTCAAATTTGGATAGTATACTATCGAAAAATTGAGAATTTTGGATAGTGTAGTAACCAAATTTGTTAGGATCCGTAATATATCCAAAATCTTTTTATGAAGGCATCGGATGAAAAGACTGAAACGAGCGGGGAGAGCACTAAATTCCAGTACTGTAGGAGGATACTGGGCGTCAGCAGATGAGGTTGAGGAAAGTTAAGAGGGGGAAGGCCCCCCTTGGTTTGAATAGAGGGAGATATCAAGGTACCACATTTATGTTAGCTTTGATTAGATTGGTGCAGTCGGCTAAGAGGATATAGTCTTCCGCATCTCTTTCCATGTCGGTAATAGTTTTTAGTATCAATTCGTGAAGTTTCTCGTAAAGTTCCTCGCATTCACGAGTAGTAACCTCTCTCTCACACTGATCTTCGGCTATGTCGCGGAATATTTCTGAAAGAATGAAGAGGGGTACGATGTACTTTTCTGGCGATTTTCTTACGAATTCGAGTATTTTTTTGTGATAGCTCGTTGAGGGGAATGGTATCCTCCGATTGATTTGTCAGACACCAGCTCTAGGTAGTCTTGTTTGATGCTTGTAATCTCTTGTTTGATCTTGTTCTTGTTCATTGTTTTTGTCACCTAATACCGAATTCGCTCTTTTTGAACAGCGCCTCGAAATCCACGCCCATGGCTTTTAAGTTTTCGCTGGCTCCGGATTCTCTATCCACAACGGATAGCACTTTGACAACCTTGCAATTGAGCTTTTGAACTTCTTCGATTGCCCTTTTTACGGAACCCCCCTTGGTTGTAACATCTTCAACGATTATCACAGCTTGTCCTGGCTCAATGTTACCTTCGATTGTTTTTCTGGTTCCCCTCTTTTTCGCCTCTTTTCTAACAAAGAATCCGTACAATGGCTTGTTTGAGTTCCAACTTATCATACAGAGGGCGGTGACGAGGGGGATAGCTCCCGCCTCCAATCCCCCAACGTATTTGATGTCACAGTCTTTGATTTTTTCAAACATACACTTTGCGACCAGGTTAACTCCCTCAGGGTCAAGCAGAACAGTCTTCATATCGAAAAAATAACTGCTTTTACCTCCGGAGGCAAGCTCAAACACGTTTTCCTCGCTGGTAAGGAGCGCTTTATCTCTTATGAGCTGTTTAAGTTTGTCCCGTATTCGGTGGGTTGCACCTGTGTTTCCACCCTCAACCGTTCGGAACTCCTTAAGAACATCATACCCCATATGTTTCACCCTTGTGAACCAAGGTTCATTAATCAACATTCACATAACATCTTGCGATTTCGTTTTAGATCCCGACGTTAAACATCATTTTTGAGTTTTTAAATAAGATTTAGTTAAGCTAATCAAATTTATAACATATAATATTTTTCATTATTTGAAAGTATTTACAAATTTATATATCTCTCATCTGTGTTAATATTTCTGAAGCATATACTATACAAATCCTTCTTCAACTTCCGCCTGAGACCCCGAGTACAGTATTACCAGTTACTTAAATACCTTTGCGAAAATTTGTGAATGGGAGCCGAGTACAGGTAGATTAATAATCCTCTTTTTAGAGTTTTTAAGGTCGGGTTTCTGTGGGAGGTTATTCGACAAGGTTGGGTATCTTTGGAATGCTGCAATCTCAGCTCTTATGTCACTTTGAGGGTATCCATTCGATTTGTGGATCGGCTCGTACTCCAAGCCTACGCAGCTGCTGCAATATTTTTAAATCTTTTTTCTTTAATCTCGAGGGCATGATGTAGCAAGTATGTTTTTGGAGGGTGTGTTTTGGCGGCTTGGGGGGTTTGTGGGGGCTTTCTGCGAGCGGGACTCAGAAAAGGTGAATAAAACGCGGAAAACCAAAAGAAGTAACACATACCTATAACATTGTGCCAGTCTCGAGGAATAGTCGGTCTCCACACTGTGTAGTTTGTAGGAAAAGTTCACGAAGTCTATTAGCCCGTCAACTTCTATTATTGGTACTTCCCACGCCCGGCTTCTCTTTCAATCACCGAGTCGGCGGGGTGTTCAACTTTCTCGTACGTGGTATTCGGGTCTTTCCTCTGAGGAAAGTGTAAGGGTCTTGTAACACCCGGATTTGGAGTATACCCCTCTCTCTTACCGATTTGGCACTCTAGTTTGTCTCCGGTTTTGATTTTCAGCATATGCCCTATTTTGCGGGGGATGGTGGTTAACCCCTTCTTGCTAACTGTACTCGGTGAGCTACCCACGGCTATAAGCCTGTGGGCTTCCCGCTTCAACGATGAGGCTTGCTGGTATCTCTAGCAGTAGAGGCTTCCACCTCAGCAGGCGCTTTGGGCCGCCCCGGCCCCGCATCTCTATAGTATTTTGCGTCGTCGCTCGGACCGGAGTGTTTAGCAACATTTCCATTTTAGGCTTTTTACGCTCACCGCCTCGTACAGGGTTTTTATCACTCTTCTATGAGCGTTATCCTCAGTCGTGTTGGAGGGCTGGTGAATCAAAACAAACCATTTGGAAATTTTGGATAGTGTGATATCGAAAAATTTAAAAATTTGGATAGTTTGTTATCTAAATATGGTAAGAATTGGTGAGATAATTATCCAAAATCCTTGGTGGAAGCACGGTGAGAGGTTCCCGCGGTATGATAGGCACCTGTCAAGGCTTAGTGAGAGCTTGGTGTTTTTCAAGAGGAAAGAATTTGAGATAAATAAGGAGAATATCTATGTTGTGAGGGGCTGTAGGCAGGTTGGAAAAACAACTTATTTGAAAGAGTGGGTAAGCCGTCTGATAGAGGGGGGTGTTGACCCGAAGCGGATACTTTATTTATCCCTGGATTTCTTCGCTTCCCGGAAGGAGATGAGAAAGGCGATAGAGTATTTTCTGGAAATTAACAGAGACGCCCAAAGCCTCTACATGTTCTTGGATGAGATTACAGCCCTGAGGGATTGGAACCTCGAACTCAAGTATCTCTGGGATTCCGGGGTCACAATGAGGGCGAATGTCGTCGCGACGGGTTCTAGCGGGGTTGCTTTGCGCAAGAAGGGAGAGCTCTTGCCGGGGAGAGGTTTAGAGGGAAACGAGTATTATTTAAAACCGTTGAGCTTCAGGGACTTCGTGCTCCAAACCGTGGATTGTATACGTAAACACAGTGAAGCGGGAGAATTTCGCTATGCTTTGAAACGCTTAAAAACGGTTCTTGAGAATGTCAACATAGACCTGAGGCGAAGCCTGGACGAAACGTACAGAGCTGTTAACACGATTATCCCGTTTAAGAAGGAGTTGGAGTATTTCTTCAGGATATACTTGGTGACAGGGGGGTTCCCGGAGGTCGTCAACAGGTATTTGGGAAGAAGATTTTCTAAAGGGGAGGGGTACTTTGATTCGACCCTGGCTGAAATTTTTGTTCGAAATGTTCTTGGCGATGTGGCTAAACAAGGAAAACAGGAAACACTCGCAATGCGAGTGTTGAAAGAAATTATAGATATGTATGGAAGTAGATACACTTTCTCTAAACTTGCGAGAAACATCGATTCAACTCACATAACGACTATAGATTACCTAGAATTGCTTAAGGACTCTTTTGTTTTGATGATTCTTCACGCGTATGATTTCAGTAAGCAAGACCTGAAGTTTAAGGGAGCAAAGAAGGTATACTTTCAGGATCCGTTTATTTTTCACGCAATTAGGAGTTCATTGAGCGGAATGGACGTAAATGAGGCGATAAGCGAAACCATGGAAGATGAGGAAACATTGAGTAAAGTGATTGAGGGGTTGGTAACTTCCCATTTATCAATGAGTTTTGAAACTCCGGTTATGCGGGAGCCCAGGACATTCCTCTGGTTTTATTACGATGCTCATGGCAGAGAAATAGACAATATCATGAAAGTAAATCAAACATTTGTGGGCATCGAAACAAAGTACAGAGGTGAAGTAAGCTACAGAGATGTCCCGGAAATCTCTCAGATTAAAAGGTACATAATCCTAAGCATGGAGAATGTTGAATACAAGAGAAACGTCCTTGTCGCCCCAGTAGAGGTATTCTTATCATTGCTAACGAAATCGGATCGTAATTTGTGAGTACTAATTCTGATGTGTAGCAGGAGCTTAATTTTTATTTAAAACGTTAAACTCTCCGCAACTCATCCCCGCCCTAAAGGATTGGGGCTTTCTCGCTAAACCTCTGTAAATGTTGAGAGCGGTGGTTGTGTGGACGCCTTCGCTGTCCGGCTTTTTGGTGAGTTCTCTAATAGTGTTCGGCCTTCTGATCAAGTCTATGAAGTAGGTTGTGTCAATACATTTCATGCTTAAGCCTTATGTCCATTTCTTTCCGGATGGAGCTAACAGCTTCCTCGTAGTCCTGTTCGTCACCCAGTTCAGGATAGAGGTCTAGCACCTCGACTAATTTACCTTTTTTCCCACCAGCCTCTTTATGACATCCGAGAAACTCTCATTGTTTCTTTTGATGCTCTTCAAAAGTTTGTACGCCTCATCTGAAAGTGAAATTGTTTTGGTCATATGTACGCAATGTGTACAAACATTTAAGTTTGATGGGATGCCAGCTATTTCATGTTGTGTTAAAGAGCGGGTGAATCAAAGCACACTCTTCCAGAATTTTGGAGGGTATAGTGTCTACCTTGTTGCACTATTTTGTTTTTCACTCTGGTTTTAGAGTTTGGGTTTTGGGGCTGGTTTGTGTTGGGTGGGTTATTCGGAGGAAGATGTGAGCTACCCACGGCTGGAGCCTGTGGGCTTCCCGCTTCAACGATGAGGCTTGCTGGTATCTCTACCAGTAGAGGCTTCCACCTCAGCGGGCGCTTTGGGCCGCCCCGGCCCCGCATCTCTATAGTATATTGTAATGTTATATATATAAACTTGGCGTTCGCTCTCATCCCACCGCTGAAGCATGTGGGATTTCCCGCTCAC
>JAUQYY010000227.1 GCA_030587505.1 Candidatus Sigynarchaeota archaeon | reverse complement strand
ACCGAGAGAGTCTTTCTCTCCTACGCCACCCACCACACTTTCGCCAGGCTCTGCTGACTCGGTTTCTTCAGACACGACCAAAGACTCCGTAACCTCGATCTCCTCTTGCGGCGGTTTCGCTTCGAGCGGGATTGTTTCCGATTCCGGCATTTCGGACTGGGCTGACTCCTGAGTGAAAGTCTCGGTGCTCGGCGTAGGCTCCTGTGCAACTGTGTGCGCCGGGGGTTTTATTGGTTCCTGTTCTGTTGCTGCTTCGGTTGTTAAGGTTTTTTGCCGTTGAGCGTTAATAGCTTTCATCCTCTCTATGAAAACCTCTTTCACAGGTCTATCCGAGATGAGTATTCCCGCATCCTCCGCCTTCATGTTTAGGGCTCTGGCTCTTTCAAGGGTTTCCGCTATTTCCCTTTTGATCTTTCCAGAGATACCCTTAAACTCTATCATAGTTTTTCCCAGTTGACCGTGAGCTTCAAAGAAGATAGAGTTTTTCAATAACCCGAAGGAATACTTCACAAGTTTGTCGAGGGCCAGTTCCAGGTACAGCGCTTTGTGCTTTCTTTTGGTTACAGGTATAACTGGGACAACAATCCCGACAAGCAGCTGGTGAGTGAACTCAGCCATCAGAAAAACTCTGGATTCTGATATGAGGAGGTGAGCTGGGAAGCCGTCCCGAAAATTCAGGGCTCTTCTCTTGATGAATCTCTTACCGTTCCAAAAATCTAGGGGTTTGCCCCAACTAACGTTAACACTAACCTCGTAGCTCCCTAAGATTTTCTCTTCTAATCCCAAACCAACCGCCACCAATCGATTAAAAATCTCAAATAAGAAATATATTAATCTTTTTGAGCCCCCAATCCGTTACCACTCAGCGGTATCTCTCCCATCCTAAACCCCAAAAAATCCCCCCAGATCCTAATCCGTGAACTTTCTTGGCAATTATTCTTTCACGCTTAGAATCGCTTAGTATCCAAAAGCTACCCACTTTTGAAGAGGTTCAACTACAGCGTTTGTCGGATTAAAAAGTTCCGTGAAGGGTGAGTGAAAGAGGGTGGGTTGGGTTTTCTACTTTCTTCTTCCGAACACGTATGCTCCTAGCATCATCATTGCTGCCGCGAAGCACACAAGCACCGCTAAGTCTAGCCACAGTGGGAAAATATGGTTCCCGTAGAGTAGTGTTCGAAGCAGGTCGTACTGAAAAGTTAACGGATTATAGTACACCAGCTGGTGGCCGAGTATCAGACCCCTGAGAGCGTCCACAACGTACGTCAACGGGTTAAAGTAGCCCATTGTCTGCAGCCAGCCCGGAGCCCTGTCCAGGGGAAAAATCGCCCCGCTCGAGAAGAAGAGCGGCATGTTGATAAACGTCATAATCAGACTGAACGACTCCAGGCTCCTAATCTTGGAGGCAATCACTATGCTCATGCTCACAAAGGCGAAAGCCGTCAGAATCATAACCATCAGACAAGCGAGAAACACAAGCGGATCCATCCAAATGCCGAACACAAAAGCCAGCGAGAGAACAATCAACCCCTGAATAAAAGCGTCGGTAGCCCCACCGAACATCTTACCCGAAAACACCGAAATCCTCCTGATCGGCGCAACAAGCATCTCCTTCAGAAAGCCGAACTCCCTGTCCCAGATGATGGAAATTCCAAGATAAATAGATGTGAAAAGCAGAGACTGAGACACTATACCCGGAAAGAGAAAATTCACATAGTTAACCCCTGACTGCGACAGGAAACCGCCGACACCCACACCGAAAAGCAGAAGCCACATGATAGGCCCGGTGACAGCACTGACGAGGCGCGCCCTATCCCTAATGTACCTCTTAACCTCCCTCAACCACACCGCGTAGACACCACGCAGCTCACCGTACGCCTCACCCTTCAACAGCTTCCACTCGCTCATCTTCTTCGACCCCCCATCATCATCCTAAGCATCATCATCCCGCCGGCTCCGCCCTCCTCCCGAATCTCCCTACCAGTATAGTGGAGAAAGACATCGTTGAGAGTGGGCTTGTGATGAGTCAGTGACTCGACGGGCACACCATTGTCTCTTGCAATAATCGCAATTGTAGAGATAAACTCCTCACCATTCTCAACACTAAGCTTAAGTGCGTCACTCGTCTTCTTCACATCCTTCACAAAATCATACTCAGACATTATCTCGGCCAGCTTGTCCAACTCCTTGGTTTTAACCGTAATGACATCGCCGCCCAGACTGTTCTTCAACTCACTTGGACTCCCCTCAACCTTAATCTTCCCGAAGTCTATGATCGCCACCCTGTCACAGAGCCTGTCAGCCTCCTCCATGTAGTGAGTGGTCAGAATAATAGTCATGTTCTCCCGCTCAGCCATCCCCTCAATGTAATCCCAAATACGCTCACGCGTCTGCGGATCCAATCCGAGGGAAGGCTCATCCAAGAAGAGGACTTTGGGTCTGTGTATGAGGCCTCTTGCGATTTCGAGGCGTCGTCGCATTCCCCCGGAGTAGGTTCTGACGAGGTGGTCTGCTCTGTCTGTGAGTTCAACGAGTTCTAGTGCTTCGTCTATTCTCTGCTTCATGATCTTTCTTGGGACGTTGTAGAGCATGGCGTGTATCTCCATGTTTTCGCGGCCGGTTAGCCTGTCGTCTATGGCTGGTTCCTGAAAAACTATCCCTATCGATTTTCTAACCTCGTTTGGATGCTTTAGGATGTCGTAGCCGTTTACGTATGCTTCTCCGGAGGTGG
>JAUQYY010000098.1 GCA_030587505.1 Candidatus Sigynarchaeota archaeon | reverse complement strand
AAATATAAGTTTATTTTCTTAGCTTTCATAAATGTTATTGCTGAAAAAAGGGTACGCGATTTCGAGGGAAGAAAATGTCTGAGCACATCTTCCGAGCCTACGATATAAGGGCGGTTTTTAACGAGGAAGTCGACGTTGAGAACGTGGCCCGAATAGGGCTTGCCTTTGGAACGTATCTTGGTGGCGAGGGCCAGGTGTTCACTGGAAGAGACATAAGAACAAGCTCAAAGATAGTGGAAAGCGCCGTCGCCTCGGGGATATGCTCAACGGGCTGTGATGTCACTTCGCTGGGCCTGCTCCCCATCCCTCTCCTGAATTTCTATCTGTGGAAACACAAACCGAAAGCCGGATTGATGGTCACAGCGTCCCATAACCCCCCTGAGTTCACCGGTCTAAGGTTTAGACGGAGTGACGGTACGGGCTATTCCAAGGAGAACAAAGACATAAAAGAAATATACTTCAAAGGAAAATTTCTCAAAAAACCATGGAACAAGCTGGGAGAATTTACAAGCATTAACACGCAGGTGGTCATCTCCGAGTACAACAACTATCTACTAGACAGGATATCCCTCGACAGAGAATTGAAGGTGGTGCTAGACCCGGGGTCTGGAACAGCCTCTGTGGTGGCTCCCCAGCTCTTTAGAAAAGCGGGGTGCAAGGTTTTCACGATAAATTCTCAGATTGACGGAACCTTCCCCGGCAGAGACCCCTACCCCCACGAGGGAACCATCGATGACCTACAGAAAATAACTAGGGACCATGGCGCTGATTTAGGGGTAGCCTACGATGGAGACGCTGACAGGGCAGTTTTCGTGGATGATAAAGGAAGAATAATAAAACCCGAAATTGCGGGTGTACTCTTCGTAAGGGACGCTCTTTCTAAGAAGAAGGGAAAGGTAGTGGCTAACGTTTCAAGCTCCCTCATCGTGCAGGAACAAGTAGAAGCGATGGGTGGAGAGCTGGTTTATGAGCGTGTGGGCGACGTTTTCATGACGGAGGCGATTAAGGAGAACGACGCGGTGTTCGGCATAGAGCCCTCAGGGCACTTCTACTCGAACCTGTTCTATCCCTTCGATGACGGCATCCAGTCAAGCCTGCTCCTAGCGGAAATAATTTCTAAGCAAAACAAACCCCTGTCAGAACTCGTGGACGAAATTCCGCAATACCCCAAGATTGAGGAAACCGTCAAGTGTCCCGACGAGAAAAAATTCCAAGTGGTGGAAAAAACCAAGGAAAAGCTTGAAAAGAGAGGGTATAAACTCAACCTGATGGACGGGGTGAGAGTTGACCTGCAGGAGGGATGGGCGCTAGTCAGACCGTCAAACACTCAACCACTGATCCGAGTCACGGTGGAAGCGAAAACGGAATCGAAACTGAAAGAGCTCAGAGCTGAAATGCTTCAGATCTTAAAAGAGGAAATGAAATAAAAAAGAACACGAGAAACCATTTTGGCGGTCAAAGAAGAGAAAAAATGGGTTTGTAAGTCTAAACTAACTCAAGTTTTTTGATTAGCCGTTTTCCCGCCTCTGTTATAGATATCCATTTCGCTTCCGTTCTCTTTACAAGGCCCTTCTCAACCAGTCTGTCGATTGTCTCGTCTGGGGTCATTTTAGCCTTTCCGCTAACCCAGATCCGGTAGACCCTCTGCAACCTCCCGCTGATGATTTTTTGGCGCTCGCCCATCGAGAACTGGGCAATCAGGACCAAAGCCTGTTTTTCCTCTTCGCTGAGTTCAACAACTTGTTTTGACATTGTTTTTCACTCGAACCGCATCTTGCTTTCTTCTATGTTTAAGAAGTGAACTCGTACCTAAATCTTTTTCTAATAAAGCAGTCAGGAAACCCGAAAGAGTCGACAAAAATCAGGGATTAAGGCGGGTTCCAGTTGGTTTTAACCCACCTGTACCCTAACTCTAGGGCTTTTAGGTTCTGCTCCACATCCCTCATCTCCTCCTCTATCGTCTGCTTCACGGACTCGTAGCTCACGGGAAGGGCGCCAACAGCCAGAGCGGCGCCTAAAAGCACCACGTTAGCCTTCTGTGCGTCTCCAACCTCCCCCTCCGCAATCTTTGTGGCGTTAAGGGAGATCACCTTATCTGAGAACTCTCTCAGGGAGGAGAGAATGTCCTCCAGCGGCGGGTACGTGGCCATCTCGGCCCACACTGTCACAGGGGGTATGGTGTGCTCATTAACAATGAAAACGGTCTTCTCAGAGGCGTACTTGGCGTTCCTCAGAGCCTCAGCGGGCTCCAAGGCGATAAGAACATCCGCATCGCCATAACAAACCGTTGGGGAGAGTAGGGAATCCCTCTCGTCGACCACCTCACCCGGCTCCTTTATCAGAAATCTGCAGCAGCAGTCAAGGGCGCCTTCCCTCTGGCTGAGACCCAGCTTCTCCGTTCCAAGTATCATATCCACCCCGTCTTTAAAGGCTGCGAACTCGATTAACCTGCGGAGGGTGATTACTCCCTGACCGCCGGTGCCTACGATCACCACGTTAACCTTACGCAAAGAAACCACCGGATGTTGCGTGATTCAGAATTTTTTGACGAAAACTCAATACGGGTAAAACAAATATATTTTTTGGTGTATACGCCAGCGATGCCGTGTGGACTGTTTCGGGAACGTATCTTTCCCAGGATTAATCGTCTACACGTTACAAGTGTTTTTATTCTTGGATGGAGGATTGTTTCACGGAGTAACTTTAAAAGCCTCTAAGCCTAGTTTAAAGCTCCGAAGTGGTGGTTGGTGTTGAAAAATGGCGAAAAAGGAGGTTCCAGAACACTTGAAGGGAGCATTATGAGAATGTCTCGTCTTGTGGGAATCGTTGCTGGAGGATCATTCAAATGTTGTTGGAGCAAGATTCATTCGAAACGGGCTCGTTGGCTTCTGGGAGAAGCTCTCAGGATACATTGGCCATATTCGAAGAGTTGAATCCGAGATTTCTCGAA
>JAUQYY010000090.1 GCA_030587505.1 Candidatus Sigynarchaeota archaeon | reverse complement strand
TGTGGCTTGTCTCTGACTGTTTTCTTTAAAAAGGGGCGGAAAACGCTTTTTCTCTTTCTGGCGGCTGCGTTTTCCCTTTTGGTGATTGTTGAGCTTGGTTCTGTCTACTTTGAGCCTATGCTTGGCTGGCTCTATTACTATCTTGTTTGGAGATTTGAGTGGTTAAGGTTTAGTCTGAATTACATGTATAATGCCCAACTCGAGGTGTGGCTCATACTTCAGTCGCTTCACTTTCTAGTAATAACAGTTTTCGGATTGGCTATGATTCTTGCTGGCTGGGTTGGTGGAAAGCACAGTAAGGAGGGTAAAAAGTGACTCTGATGTTTGATGTTGCTTCTGTAATGATGGTTGCCATTGGTTGTTGCTACGGACTCTTGGCTTTTGTAGCTTATTCTTCGTATAGGCGTGCGGGTTCCAAGTCTCTCTTGTTGTTTATGGGCGGTTTTCTTATGCTTTCCATTACGTACATCTACGGAGGTGTGGCCGGAGCCTATCACCCCTTTAATGGGGGCCTCTTTGAACACGTACTTAGCGAGTTTGCTCTAGGCGGTTTTCTCTCCGATGTAACTGTTAAAAATATGGTTGTGTTCGAAGCTTTGGGTGTTGTTGCTGTTGTTTTGTTTATAATTGCCCTCTACAAGGCGTATTTAAAAGGGATTTAGCAACTTTTATTTAATACCTCTATGATTAAGTGGGAATAAGCATCAAATCGGCGCTCGGTTATTAGAAGGAATGGAGTGATGGGAAATTGATAAAGAAGTTTCGCTCCTATATTTGCGTTCCTAGTAAGAGCGGCTATGCTAGGGGTGAGAACAGGCCTGACGTGGACTGCATTCTTTGCTCCATAGCCAGCGGAGATCCGAGGGTTCAGCAGAAAATTATTTTTCGAAACGAGGAAAACATGGTGGTTTTGAACATTTACCCCTACAATCCTGGTCACCTGCTGATATTCCCAATAAGGCACGTTGAGGACTTTGAGGAACTTAGTAAACAGGAAATATGCAGCTTGTTCCTTCTCACGCAGAAGGCTGTGAGGCTTCTCAAGGAGGTTTATCACCCTCAGGGATTCAACATCGGCATTAACCAAGGCGAGGCTGCGGGCGCTAGTGTAAGGCATTTTCACATTCAGGTTGTACCCCGATACAATAGTGAAATAGGCTTCATGGAAACTATAAACGGTACCAGGGTAATAGTGGAAACCCTCGATGAAACCCTGAGAAAGCTCAAGAGCAAGGCGAGCATTCTCGAGTAACCCTTATCTTAAATTTATTCTTCTGAAAAGTTTTATTATTAAAAAATCTGAAGTATTCAAGAAGTCTATCATACTTTTCTGGATTGGTGGTTCTGACTGGTAAAGGTTCGGTGGAGCGAAAGATGGTAAAGTATTTTGATGATGTAAAAAAGGAAGCCGTGCTGAGCGTTGCGCTTCAAATGATGGTAAGCGCTAAGACTGCGCCCAAGGCTTTGGGCCAGGATTCTGTTATAATCGCCCTTGTTACTGATGAGGAAAAGGAGAAGATAGCTCAACAGATGCATCAACTCGCAGACATTGCTGGAGAGAATTTTCACAGGGACGCTAACGGTGTGGAGAAATCGTTAGCGGTGCTGCTCTTCGGCATTAAGAACAATGACACCGTGGGGGCGGATTGCGGCGCGTGCGGCTTCGCGACCTGCGAGGAGTTTCTGAAACAGGAAAAGAGGGGCGTACCGTTTCCGGGGCCTTTCTGTAATCTAAAACTTGTTGACCTCGGGATAGCGATAGGATCCGCCGTGAAAACAGCATCTCTAATAAGTGTGGATAACAGAGTGATGTACCGTATCGGCGTCGCGGCGAAGCTTCTGAACCTTATGGACGCCGACTACATTCTTGGTGTTCCCCTATCGGCTACCGCTAAGAATATCTTTTTCGATCGCTAGCCTTTCTTTTTTAAGGGAACACTTTTTTTGAGTGTTGTTCCATTTGGTTCGCAAGGTTTAAATATTTAAAATTCCGAGTTTGCCGAGGGTTTCAGTGTACAAGGACGAGTCATCTGGAAAAGAAAGAAAAGGCATACTGGTGCTTGAAGACGGTACATACTTCGTGGGTACTGGCTTCGGCGCCACCGGAAAAGTTTACGGCGAGGTAGTGTTTAACACCGGTATGGTTGGGTACCCTGAAGCTCTCACCGACCCATCGTACCACGGTCAAATTCTCGTTCTCACTTACCCGCTTGTTGGGAATTATGGGGTTCCCCCTAGGAATGTTTATGATCGTTGGAAGATTCCCCGATTTTTCGAATCCGACGGCATTAAGGTAAGGGGATTCTTGGTTCACGAGTATTGTGACATGCCACACCACTGGGAGTCGACTCAGACTCTAAGTGATTGGCTTGCGGATGAGAACATTCCTGGTCTGCAGGGGATAGACACCCGCATGTTGACGAAGAAGCTTAGGGTTCATGGTGTGATGCTGGGTGTTTTAGAGGTTCTGGATGAGGGTCAGGAACCAGATATAGAAAGTTTGATCAGGGAGGCTGGGAGGGTTCCAGACCCTAACGAGTCGGATCTCGTGGCTGAGGTTACCTGCAGGGAACCTGTGGTTTACGATAATAGGGGGCACAAGAGAATCGTGGTGATTGATTGCGGGGTGAAGTATAACATTCTACGCGAACTCTTAGCCCGTGGGGTTGACTTGGTGCGAGTTCCATACGACTTCTCTGCGGAGGAGATTATGGAGTATAAACCTTCTGGTGTGCTGATTACCAACGGTCCCGGTGATCCGAAGAGGGTTAAAGACACTATCACAACCGTGAGTGTTTTGATTGAGGAGAACATGCCGGCGATGGGTATATGTTTTGGTAATCAGATAATCTCCCTAGCCTGTGGCGGGGATACGTACAAGTTGAAATACGGGCACCGCTCACAGAACCAGCCCTGTGTCGACTTGAATACCGGGAGATGCTACATCACGGCTCAGAATCACGGGTATGCTGTTAGTCAGGAATCACTCGCAGACACGGATCTGGAGGTGTGGTTCCTGAATGTTAACGATAAGACTGTTGAGGGTGTCAGACACAAAACACGCAACGTTCTGTCTGTGCAGTTTCACCCAGAGCATGCCGCTGGACCAGTAGACACGAGGTACCTTTTCGACCTTTTCCTCAACACACTGGAGGGCTTCTGAGATGCCGAAGCTTGACTGGATAAAAAAGGTTCTAATCCTTGGAAGCGGGGCGGTGAGAATCGGTCAAGCTGGAGAATTCGATTACTCCGGAAGCCAAGCTCTGAAGGCCATGAGGGAAGAGGGAATCGAAACAGTTCTAATAAATCCCAACATAGCAACCATTCAAACGGATCCTAGATTCGCTGAAAAGGTCTACCTGCTGCCCATACTCCCTGATTACGTTGAGAAGGTTATCGAGAGGGAAGAACCAGACGGAATTCTCCTGAGCTTCGGCGGTCAGACCGCCCTCAACTGTGGTGTTGAGCTGGCTAAGAGCGGTGTTCTCGATGAATACAATGTTAAGGTCTTGGGGACCCCCATTAGGGCCATTGAGATAACTGAGGATAGGGAACTTTTCAGAAATGCGATGAGAGAGGCTGGTGTTAAGGTTCTGGAGAGCGCCGCCGCAAACTCCATAGACGAGGCCCTACAGATAGCTGATAGGATAGGTTACCCGGTAATGGTTAGAGTGGCTTACACTCTGGGCGGGCAGGGATCTGGAGTCGCCTACAATAAGGATGATCTTGAAAACATTGTGAGTAGAGGATTGGCCCAGAGCATGATATCTCAGGTTCTGGTGGAGCAGTATGTGGGTAAGTGGAAGGAGGTAGAATACGAGGTTGTCCGCGATTCTGTGGACAACTGTATAACTGTGTGCAATATGGAGAACTTTGACCCCATGGGCATACACACGGGCGAGTCGATTGTGGTTGCTCCGAGTCAAACCCTCACGAATAAGGAGTACCACACCCTCAGGGAGGCGTCCATTCGTGTTATACGCTACTTGGGCATCGTGGGTGAGTGTAACATTCAGTACGCGCTGGACCCGAATTCGTTAGACTTCTACGCTGTTGAGGTTAACGCTCGACTGTCCCGCTCCTCCGCGCTCGCCTCGAAAGCAACTGGTTACCCGTTGGCTTACATCGCCGCAAAGCTTGCCATAGGGTACACCCTGCCCGAGCTGACCAACAAGGTTACTGGGATAACAACAGCGTGTTTCGAACCAGCCCTAGACTACCTAGTGGTTAAAATACCTCGCTGGGATCTTCAGAAATTCATCAACGTTAACAGGCAGATTGGGACTCAGATGAAGAGCGTAGGGGAGGTCATGGCGATTGGCAAGTGTTTCGAGGAGGCGATTCAGAAAGCTATCCGAATGCTGGACATCGGAGCCGTGGGATTGGTGGGGAATATTGATGAAATTAAGCCTGAACCATTGGATCACATAAAGTACCTGTTGGCCCACCCCACGGATGAGAGGCTCTTCAAGGTTGTTAAGGCTCTGAAAAGAGGAGTGTCGATTGATGAGATTTACTCTCTCAGCGGCATCGACAAGTGGTTCCTGTACAAGATCCAAAACGTTATCAGGATGGAGGAGCGGCTGAAAAATCTGAACCTTGAGGACGAGGAGGAACTTGAAGCCGCCTTGAGGAAGGCTAAGCAGCTCGGGTTTTCTGACGAGCAGATTGCGAACTGTTTGGGTATGAGTGAGGATGAGGTGAGAAAGCTAAGGAAGAGGTTCAAGATACTTCCAGTCATAAAGCAGATAGACACCCTGGCAGCCGAGTGGCCGGCTCAAACAAACTACCTGTACGCAACTTACGGTGGGGAAGAAGACGATATCACCTTCGAGAATAAGAAGAGAAAGGTCATTGTTCTGGGCGCTGGAACATACCGGATTGGGAGTTCCGTGGAGTTCGACTGGTGCTGCGTGAACACGACTCTGGCGCTGAAAAATTACGGCGTCGACGAGGCCATAATGATCAACTACAATCCCGAGACAGTTTCAACCGACTATGATATGAGTGACAAGCTCTACTTCGAGGAGCTGCGCTTCGAGAGGGTAATGGACATATACGAGAAGGAAAAACCCCTCGGAATCATAGTTTCGGTTGGGGGCCAGATACCCAACAACATAGCCGTGAGGCTTGCGAAGGCCGGT
>JAUQYY010000088.1 GCA_030587505.1 Candidatus Sigynarchaeota archaeon | reverse complement strand
CATACTGAAAAACTAATCTAAAAAAGGGGAAGATACACGCTCAAAAAGTATCGTTCCCTCCATGCGAAGGTTTAGCGGGGTGACCTCCTTGAAAAAATTTCTGGTTGACACTCTCAGGCTGGACCACGAAGCCGTAACCACCAAGCTCGAGGAGTTCGTCCAGAGTTGCGTGAAGAGCTTTGGTAAGGACGGAGTGATTCTCGGACTGAGTGGAGGAATCGACTCAAGCGTGGCTGCATACCTATGCGTAAGAGCTTTAGGAAAAGAAGGGGTCCACGGCCTCATAATGCCCGAGAGAGACAGTTTGAAAAAGAACATAGATAACGCCGTTTCCCTCGCCAAAACCCTGAGAATAGACTACGAGGTTGTTGACCTTAAACCCATTCTGGAAAAAATGGGAGTCTACAGCGTGATACCCGACCACATCGCGAAGGACGAAAAACTACTCGAAAAAATCTTCAGAGAGGTCAGAAGGTCTTCAACCTTCGACTCGCACCAGGTCGGAGTACCCCTGGTTCTAAACAGGCCAAGCTACATTCTCGCCTTCGCGGTGCCCAAACTCAGGCTCAGAAGCACCATGCTACAATTCCACGCGTATCTCAAAAACCTCCTTGTGGTAGGAACCACGAACAGGTCAGAATACCTAGTGGGCCAGTACGAAGAACACGGAGACGGAGCCTGCGACATAAGACTCTTCCAAAACCTGTACAAAACCCAGATAAGACAGCTCGCCAAGTATCTCGGAGTCCCCAAAAAAATAGTTGAAACCCCCTCAACCCCAGACCTGCTCATGGGATCACTGATCACCGACGAGTTCCTCATAGGAATGAGCTTCGAGCAACTGGACTCCATACTCTACTGCATCGAGCAGGGAATGAGCGCACCCGACACCGCCAAAAAACTTAACATAAGCGAGAACACCGTAAAGGAAGTTGAACTCGCCATAGCCACAGCGGAAACAAGAAGAAACCTCCCCCTAATAGCACCAATAAAATAACTCACTAATCACTCCCCCCTTTTTTTCAGTATTCTAGAAAGATTCTAGGTCGCTCTCCCCTATTAAACTACAGTGCATGGCTTGTTCTACTTCTCTCCTCCACTACAATTATAAAATAATCTCCAGAGAGACACGTCTCCATTCTTTTTCTACTTGCTCCTATCATATTTGATTAGAAACAAGTCTTGGGAGGAAGTACTCGGTACAATTGATGCCGGCTTCATTTGTTTATGAACTCTTCTGGAATAACGGTGAGGTACACCGGGCCTTCAGCTCTGCTTCTAAGGGATTCGCCGCCCACGTAAGTAAGCGCTTCTACTTCCGCTCCCGTGTCTGCCACCACTCTGACTCTTTCCCTCACGAAGAGCCCCACACCAACACCCTCAACCGCGTCCAACCTTTTTACCGTGTCTTCTCCCACCTCGTAGTAGACCTCCCCCCTCACGCGGTGACCCTTGCAGGGGATAATGAAGGGATACCCCAAGTCCTTGGGCCACAGCAGCTTATAGTCTCTGAGGAGTGCTCTCTCGAACCCGAAGCCTTTCAGGATTTCGGATCTTTTGTGCTTCTTGATTTTCCCATCCGTGGGGTCCAGATACCTGCTAAGAAGCGTGCCGTAGACAAAAACGTTTTCAGAACCCATAACTTGACCCTCCACGAAAACATTAATCCGCATCCGAGGAGGCTCTGTTTCCTCGACTGTTCAAGCGTCTCCGATTTCGCTAAAGCCCTTTCTTAGATACACCTAAAGGAAGGGTTAGTCTTGCTCTTCGCTCACTTCCATTTTGACGCCGTAGAGGGTACCCTTCTTTCCGCAGGTGGGGCACACCGCCGATTTTATGTCTCCTGAGAAGAGGTAGGTGCGTCCACACCTGATGCAGTAAACCTTTCTGGTCTTCTTCATACCCTACACTTTCCAGAGACACGAATTAATAAATGAAATGTATTGAACCCGAAGCCCTCATCTCAAAGGTGACTGCTCGTAGTCTACACTTTAGAATGTTTTCCACACGGAGCTTGATAAGTTTATTGGGATAAAATCTTGAAAAATTAGCTTTCTGACAAATGCTTCGTGTGCTGCACCGAGGCTGGTTCTATCTTTTGGGCGGATGGGCGGTTGCTTTCTTCGCGTACTTTTAACCTATCCTATTTTTCCCTTAAAAGTATTTAAAGCCCCCAAGCCTAGGGACGAGTATCCTAATACAATATTTGAAGGGTTATAGGTTCTAATCAAAGGAAGGGAAACAGCAGCTTTGGCTGATTTGGCTACTGTTTTGGATAGGGATGTGATTCCAACCTGTTGAGTTTTAGGGTTGAAAATCCTTTTTGGAGAGGGAAGAACTGACCGGGCGGAGAAATTCTGAGGAAAGTTATTTTGATCCCTGTGGAGCCTGCTGCGGATTACTCATTCTGATCTGTGTCGTTGCGTGGGCTCTCACCGTTAACCCTGTTCTGACAGCCGTTATTCTGGGCACCATAGCGATTCTAATCCTTGTGTACGTGGGAAACAAGATTTCCAAGCGCGAAATAGGACAACGCGTCGAGAGGCGGAGGATTACTCCGAGCCGGGAACCAACCCCACAACGGCTAAAACCACCAGGGACGGAGCCCTCAAGAACCGTGCGTGTCCGTGTGGAGGGGAGATGCGTGTTCTGCGGCGGCAGCTTCCCCACGGAGCTTGACATCTGTCCGGACAATCCAGCAGCTATTCCCCATCAAAAACTCAAATAAACACCCTACCGCTCGTTGAGAAATTTAAAATACGAGTAAATGTAAAACATTATACAGATGAGCAAGTGAGGAAACCACCGAGGAAAGAAGAAGTTCCTAACGGTTAGTGCCAACTGCGCTATTCACAGCAGACAACCTCCCTAATAGGTACAGGAGACGCGTGAAAATCTGAGTATTAGCAGAATAGGGAATCCTCAGCCTAGGAGGTTGAAGTCTTGAATTTGTCTAGGAGCACCATCATCGCTGCGGTTCTTATAGCTATTGTGGTTTCTTCAGGATTTGTATCCATCGTTCATGCGAACACGAGTAATAGCCAACGCCTTATCTCGATTCTAACTTTGGCTGTGGTGATTCATGGCTACAATGAGCACTGGATCCCTCTCTCGGACCAGGAACTCGCCAGCATTCTCACGACCAATTATGTGGACGAGGCGGACTGGACAAGCGAGGAAACTCCGGAGGAATTGAAAGAACCGAGAGTGAATCTTCCACAGGTAAACATAACAATGCTAAGCCTGGGAACCAGGGAAGGCTACCTCTACCTTAAAGTGGACTTCGAAGGAACCATAACCTGGCAGGCTCCCCAAACCGAAGACGGAGACCAGCTTCTCCTCTGGACTCTAAGCATAATGATAGATGTGGACAATAACGCGGAGACAGGGTGGCATGGAGCAGATGTGTTGGTTGGAGCATACGTGGAGTATACCGCTCTCTTCAAAGAGTTCGAACCCGCAATGCTCTACAACATACCCAACCTGCCAGAGGAGGATGAAGCTATGCACCAAGCCAGCTCAACACCGCTACGCTACAAGGGAGGCCCCGGATACAGCTACGTCATCCTCGAGGTTCCCATGAATCTAGCCGGCCTAAGCCCAGGTCAAACGGTAATAGTAGACCTCCACGCTGAGGTCGAAAGCCAAAACTTCCACCACTACTCGTTCGACGCCCTGACAGCATCCAACGCCACGTACAGCGGAGACCACCCATTGGGACACGTTCAGCAGATAACAATACCCTAAGAAACGAAACACCAAGTCAAACACTACCTTTGTCAAATTCAAATCTAAATTCCTTCAAAACCAGAATAGAAATCGAAAGTGGTAGGAGTTTATTCCGACAACACCAAAAGTGAGGTAATACGCTCAAAGTTTAGGAAGGCGATTCCTCATGTCGGATAGTATTAGTGAATTTGTTGTGGAGACCCAGCCCAATAACCAAACTCTTGTGCTAGTTGCAAAAACCGCGGTAGAGGAAACCGCGAAAATATACGGTTCAGCCTTCACACGTATGGTGTTGAAATACGCACTGGAGTTTGAAGCGGAAAAGCTGAATGAAGAACCGCCAGAAAACGTCGGGAACCTAGAGGAGGTCACAAACTACATCGTAGAAAATCTGGAGAGGTACCCGGGAGGGTACAACTCTCTGATATATGGCATAGGCAAGGCGGACAGCAAACTCGAGGGAGCCACGGGGGTGGGGGCGAAGAGAGCCGCCTACAGCGCCATGAAATCCTTGATTGAGAGCAGCGGCCTGCTAGACGGCATAATCGGAACCACCGAAGACGCTTTCGAGGCCGTGTGCAAGGCTGAGGAGATAAACAAAGAAATCGGTGCGGCTATCTCGGCACGCTACATTAGGGGAGAAAACAACCAAATAATCTTAATAGTACCCAATTGCCCATTCAGGGACGCCTGCAGTGCTGTTGCGAGCGAAGGCATATCACGCCTAGTCGGAGGCGAGGAGTGCGTATCTCTAATAACCACCACCGCCGAGGCGGAAATAATCACGAAAAAACACTTCGACTACAGACTGGACGAATTCGGCGAGTTCGAATGCAGAGGAAGAGTATTCGAGATCTAAGCAAAACGTTTCCACACACTCCAGCATTCATCATTAAGGAGAAGAAACCCAGCACCCAAA
>JAUQYY010000077.1 GCA_030587505.1 Candidatus Sigynarchaeota archaeon | reverse complement strand
TCGTTGTCGATTTTTTTCAGGTCAGCGACGAGTTTCTCGTTGATGCGTTTGATATCGTTAGCCAGTGCCGCTTCTTTGCTTTTCAGCCGCTCGAGCAGCTGTGTTTTGTAGGAGAGGCGCTTGTCCCCAAATCAGGTGGCCAAAATCACTATGCTGATTGGAACTATTCGTGTAGGAGTTTTCTCATGAGGTAGTCTAATCCGTTTCCCAGTTTGGGTAGGTCGTGGTTCCGGTAGTCGGTTTCTTCCAGCATGTGAACTACGTCGTCTTTCAGGTTTTCCACGA
The DNA here is from genome assembly GCA_030587505.1 of Candidatus Sigynarchaeota archaeon. GTDB lineage: Archaea > Asgardarchaeota > Lokiarchaeia > Sigyniarchaeales > Sigyniarchaeaceae > Sigyniarchaeum > Sigyniarchaeum tengchongense. The sequence goes on along the minus strand of JAUQYY010000077.1, from coordinate 3,361 downwards.
TTTTGCCGTAGCCGTAGTCTTGAACCATTAGGGCGTTTTTCCTCTTTTCCATGTGTTCTTTCGCCAAGAACACGAGTAGGGGGACGCCGTAGACTACCGCCTCGGAGATCGTTCCGAACCCGGCCCTTGTTATGATCAGGTCTGAGGCGTTGATGTAGTTCTGAATGTCCTTTATGTAACCTGTGAATCTTAGGTTTTCAGACATTTTTTCATCTAGTTTTGAGGGATTACTCTCGAAACCTATTAGGAAGTGTAGGTCTGGATGCTCATTGGCGATCTTCCAGTAGGTCTGGTACTCATTACCGCCTTTTTCGTTGTGGTAGGGTCTGCCAGTTACCATCACTAGCTTGTCTCTCCTGTGTAGCCCTAGCTCCCTTCTGACCTGCGACTTTGGCCTTGTCACGTCTCTTGCTATGGGTGGGAAGACCTTTTCACAGTCCACGAGCTCTGGCCTTATGTCCATTACGAAGCTCTCCGAAAGACGTAGAAGACAGCGGAGACGCTCCCCGTACACTATGGGTCTCTCTACCAACGTTGAGTAAAAGTTCATTCTCAGGTCGCTCCACTTGTACTTGTAGGGCAGGTAGTGTGAAATGTTTATGGTTCTCATCCCCGGCACAACGGTAAGGTGGGGGTTGTAGTCATTTACGAACACATCGTACCCTCTGCTTAGTGTCACTGCTTTGAGAAAATCTAGGGGGAAATAGGGGAGGTCGAGGATAAGCCGGAAGAAGGTTGGCAGGGTGTTGAGGTCCCCATTCCGCCTGTATACGTAGTTTATTCCGTGGAGACCGCTGTTGTACTTCAGATTCAGCTTGGACAGGTACTCAACCCTAACCCTGTCGCTGAAAACAAGGCACTCAACACCCTTCATCCCGACGAGCCTTGAGGCGATTGCCTCCGCTCTCTGGGCGTGACCAAACCCTTCGTTAGTGGGAGACAAAACTACCCTCAAGCCGAATCATCTCGAAAAAGTTTCGCCGATGGCTTCAAAGAGGCGGCACACCACTTCCTAGACTCACTGTTGAAGGATACCCCTCCGAGGTTTACGGGGGAGGAGGACGGAAAATAATCCATCGCGTTATACCGTGTGCTATGATGCGCCGGGTAAAGAAAAGTGGCTGGGAGGAGGGATAACACGTAGATTTCGACCCTCTGAACGATACGGTAATCTACCTTTGAATCGTACGCTTCTTTTTCAGTTTTTATGCCAGCAGCTCGGTTAGCTGGTTTATGTCGCTTACTTGTTCGAGTTTTTCGATTTTTGATATTATCTCCTCTATCTCCTCTCTTGTTTTCACTCCCGAGGCCATGTCGTACAGTTTCTCCTTGACGTCGAATCCCTCCTCGGGGTAGAAGAACTCGTCATACTTGGAGAACTGCGTGTAGCTTGTGCCGTCCTTCATGGTTATGGTCACCTCTGCTGAGGAGCCTATCGCCGGGTCGCCCTTGAGTCTTATTTTCCGTATAACTTCCCGCACTTTGGGGTCGAGGATTTTCTCTTTTTTGAGCTGTCTAGGCGTGTACTCCTTATCTATGAGTGCTATCGCCATTGGGTAGTAGCCGTCTATTAGGAGCGCCTGGTAGGTCCAGTCCCTGCGCTTTTCTAGTCTCTCGTAGAAGTCGGGGTACCTCAGGGAGTAGAACCCCGCGGTTAGCATCATGAGGAACGGACACTTTATGTTTATCTCCTTGACCTTCTCAGGGTCAACGTCGTGGTTGTTAACTATTTTGAGAATCGCGTCAATGGGAGCGTTGTAGTACGCCACGACGGGGTAGGGTTTGTGGACGATTTTCAGTGTTCTCCACTCCTTTCCGAGGTCCTTTGTGATTATCTCAAGCCGGGATATGTCTGGAATGTTTGCGGCCATGTTACAGTAGCCCAGGGAGTGTTCGAGTATCTCGTGGCTGCCGCTCAGACCCGCCCTAGCCAGACAGGCTGAGGTTACCCCAATGTAAGCGGGTATACCTGTAAGCATCCCCTTACAGTCCGCGGCCCAGCTTATCATAGTGTTCCCCTGAACGTGAGTACAGGCTATTCCCACCGCGTCCATCAACTGTTCAACATCCAAACCCATCAGCTTACCGGCAACGAGTGGAACGTCAATCGCATGGTTCGGGGATGCGTGTCCCACGTGAACAGGGTCCGCCAGGAGTTCCCCGGTTCTACCGCCCACCTCGTTTCCGATCACTAGGGCTGTTATCACATCCTTACCGCTGGAGCCGTAGCTCTCACCCACGGCGAAAGCCGCTGGAACCCCAACGTCTCCCACGTGTGACTCTGGCAGGTAATCCTCAAACTCTAGGATGCATGAAAGATAAGAGTTCACCATCGCCGCGTTTCTCATGGATGTCTTGTACCCTCCGCTGATAACCGTTGACTCGGGCTTGTCGCCCCACGTTTCCACGGCCCGTATTATCTTTTGCCCGGGCTCCATCATCGCGCCAGCGTAAATTGTCGCTATCATGTTTATCAGCTGTTCCTTAACGCACTGCACGACCTCTTTCGGAAGGTCCTCATACCTGAGGTTGTAAGCCCACTCGGCCACACTTCGCGTAATACCTTTCCTCATTCAATCTCCTCCCTACTTCAGTAGTGACAGGAGCTGCATAACCATCCCCAGAGCGAGAGCGGAGTTCTGGGCGTCTTTGTTCACAACGAGCCTGTCCGCCGCGGCGACGCTTGCAAAGTTAGCCTCTCCCCGAAGAACAGATTTCCAGTCCTCCTCGTTCATCTCCACCGTGGCGACCGCCCACTCGCTTGAACCCTCTTCAAACCTGGCTGTTTCCGGCTCGATTGTTAGAAGGTAGCTCTTTTTGTCACCCACCTTCAGGTTAAACTTCCTGTTCTTAATGTAACCGTGGTACTGAGTGTTGCTCACCACTTTCCAGAGAAACTCGTAGGTCTTGCAAAAACGACTCAGTCCTTCTTCTATTTCCTTCATGAAGACACCTCAAAGGACATTCTTTATCTAACCCCATTCATAATTGTTTCGGAGGATGTTTCGGAGGCCTAGAGACCCCAAAAGCGCCAAAAACTTTGAGAAGGTAGAAAAGAGTTTAACAAGATGATAACTCTGATCACCGAAAACTCTACCGTCATATTTATTTTTACATATGTTATATAGTTCTCTGGTGTCACATCTTGACCGTGGATGAAGGGAAAATTGAGGAAATCATTGAACGAAAAGTTGAGGAAGCCCTCAAACGATACAAAATAACACCAGAGCACGTAATTACCAGAGACGAATTTCTAGCCGCTATAGAACGAATTGACAAAAGATTTCAAGAAATGCTCAACCTAACAAGCACACGCTTCGAAGCAACGGACAGAAGATTCGAAGCAATGCAACGGACAATG
>JAUQYY010000073.1 GCA_030587505.1 Candidatus Sigynarchaeota archaeon | reverse complement strand
TAGAATATAAAAAATTTATGGAAAATAAATATAAATTAATACGGTAATAACGTTTGGAAAAGGGTGAATAGCGGTGGAAAACGCAGATAATGATGGTAAGGTAATTCTGCGCAAGGTGCTCAACGTTGGGGGGTCTTCCAGTTTAATTTCTCTGCCCAAGAGTTGGGTTAAAAAGAACAGAATAAGGAAGGGAGACACGCTCGTTCTCCAGGAGTTCCCTAACGGGGATCTGAGAATTTCCCTTCCCGGCAAAGCGCATCCCTCCAGAGAGGTTCCCGAAATTGAGATAGACGGCATGGGGGACCGGGAGTTAGAGGCGGTTATAATTGGAAACTACCTTATGGGAGTGGACTACTTTAGGATAATAACCAAACTGGAGTCTTTAACCACCTCTCAGAGAAAGGTGATTAACAACGCTTTGAGGAACCTGCTCGGTTTCCGTGTTGTTTCCGAGTCCCCCCGCTCACTGGGAATAAAGAACGTTTTAGACCCGTCTAACTTCAACATTCGTGAGGAGGCTAAGAGGCTTGGGATTCTCACCTTCTTCATGTTGAAGGACCTGGTTCAGGCTTTGAAGGAAAAGAATTTGAAAGCCGCCAAGGAGATAGTTGTCCAGGACGAGGAGATAGATCGCTCCTACCTCATAATGAGAAGATTGCTTATGATCGCCTGCAACAACGCCGTTGTGGCTAAGAGAATAGGCATAGAGGACACCAGCTTCTGTATCGTTTGGTCGATTCTCTTGAAGAAGATTGAGACGGTTGCGGACCGCGTTGTGGAAATCGTTAAACTGCTGCCCCTCGTAGAGTTCGAGAGAATTCCGGGGGAAGTGTTCAACCTTTTTGTTAGAATCGGCAAGCATCTTTTAGCTCTGTTTGAGGGATTTCTGAAGCTATACTACGACGAAGATTTTAACGGCACTTTCGAACTCAAAGACTTGGAGCTCTTCGAAGAGTTAAAGAACAGCCTCACCGCCAAGGAGGTGGAGCACTCTCTAAACCTCCAGACAGCTTTCGCCCTTGAAAGAATATGTTTTCTTTTTGAGGAAATAGCAAAGTACGTCGAGGAGCAAATAAGAGACCACATCCACTATGAACTGTATTTCAAGTAACCTCGATACGAATCTGGGTTCTTCTAGGAAGAGAAAGAAGGAAAAAGACAACGATGAAAACGAAGCGACAATGACACACGAAAGCTTCCTTTTCTTACACCCTTTTTGGGGATGTGTTTGATAGGCAGGAGAACCTATGGCTTTTTCGTTCCTCATCATCACAAACGTTCTCTGAACCCAAGATATCAATCAGTTCACTCTTCGAATCGTCTGGAGAAATTATTCCTCTCAGCCTTCTCAAACATCTTAAGCCTTTAGTTGACTTTGTAGGTATTAACTGTATGATTATTTAAAAATTAGTAACAGGAATAAGCAACTTCTCAGCTCAGACCCTGTCTCTCATGTGGAATAACTTTTAAAGAATTGTTTCCAAGATTTTGAGGGGACACAGACTGTTGAAGCTCCAAGGGAAATGAATATTGACAAGTTGTAGAAGAGTCTGGTAATTGGTGATAGAACGACGATAAAAGAGATCCCTAGCTGTGGATTCCCCTCTTTGAGAAGCTCAAACGTTGGAGAGTGCTTAACACAAATGCATCAAACGCCGACACGATTAGCTTCAAATCTCGCATGTCCGGGAGGCCTGTTACCTTTCCAGAAGTTTTTGTTTTCTGGTAACCACTCTGAGTAGATCTGAGACTCTGTGAATTTCTATTAGGTTGCTTTCATGAGGCTTCTCCGTTCTTATTCCCGCGGTGAACAGAACGTAGTCCTCCCTTCGGATGAGCCTCTTCATCTCAAGAATCTTGGCTACGTTTAAAATTATGTCCCTAGCCTCACGGTATCTTATGAAAACTGGTTCAACCCCATATATCAGTTCCATCTGTCTTTTGACCATTTGGTTGTCTGTCACGGCGATGATTGGCTGTTTGAGTCTGAACCTCGCAATCATTCTCGCGGTGTAGCCGGACCTCGTCAGGGTCACAATCTTGTCGAGCGGCATGGAGCTAGCTATGAGGTTTATGGACTTGCTCACAGTTTCGGAGATATTGTAGAAACCGTCCGTAGCTACTTTACTGGTTACTATGCGTTCGGCTTCTCTTGCGATTTTTGTCATCATCTCGACGCACTCAACGGGGTACTTTCCGATGGAGGTTTCCTCGGAGAGCATGACCGCGTCGCTCCCATCCAGTATTGCGTTTGCAACGTCGCTCGCCTCAGCCCTGGTCGGGATGGGATTCTCCACCATGGACTCCAGCATCTGGGTCGCTGTTATGACGATTTTTCCCCGCTGATTGCATCTCCTGATTATGTCCTTCTGGATTATCGGAACCTTTTCGTACTCTATCTCCACACCCAAGTCTCCCCTGGCAACCATGATCGCGTTCGCCGCTTCCATGATCTCGGCGATGTTCTGTACACCCTCGGAGTTCTCGATTTTCGCTATAACCGCTTGTCTCCCCGAGCCGATGTGCTTTCTCAGATTCTCCACATCACCGGCGTCCCTCGTGAAGGATAGAGCCAGAAACTCGATGTCGTTCTCTTTGGCGAACTCTATAGCCTTGATGTCTTTCTGTGAGAGCTGAGGGATGTTGAGCCTCTTGCGGGGAATGTTTACACCCTTGCGGTTTTCGATGACCCCGTCGTCAACCACGCGCAGGTAAAGTTTCCCGCCATCCTTCTTCTCAATGATTGTTCCCACGGCTCCGTTGTCGATGAGTATCCGGTCCCCAGGTTCAACCTCGTCGTAGAAGTTGTACGAGAAGGTGAGTTCCTCGCCCTCGAAGCCGGCGACTATAACCTCTCCGAGCTTGGCTTCGCGTGGACTCTTGATTCTTGTTCTTATTTCTGGCCCCTTTACGTCCATGATGATCGGAATTTCGGCTACTCCTCTTGTTAATTCGACTATTTGGGCGTACTGCTCGAAGTCTCCGTGGGCTGTGTTGATTCTAACCGCGTCCATTCCAGCCTCATACATTCGCTTTATCGTTCTTGGATCCATGCTGCCTGGACCAATTGTGCAAATTATCTTGGTTTTTTTCTGAATTTTTCTAGCCATCTTCCCTCTTTCCTTAAACCTCATGAAAAACACTCTACACTCTAATAAAGGCGTATAAGAGGTTTAATATGTTTGGAAGGTTTTTCTCCACATCGCAAGAGAGATAAGCTCCGTGCAAACCTACAAGGAGGGGATTCACCAGAAAAACACACGCACCGCGAAAATAAAAGTTTTACAAAGGCAAAATGGATAACTGAATCAGCAAAGACTCACAAAAAGCAGGGTTGAAACCCCGAGTTTACGGTAAAATCTTTCGTATGTTTAGGTCGTGAGAGAAATAGATTGTGGAGAAAACATGTACGGAAAAAGGAAGAAAGAGGGAAGTGAATTACTTCTTAGAACCGTAGGAGTAGAACACCAGCACCGAGCCATAAGCAACGGCAAGCAGTGCAAAAGTCTGGCTACTGCTGGCGGACCGGTGCAGAGCGGCTCGAAGGAGATGCGAAGGAAAAGACTAACAACTTTTTTTTGTTGCGGGTGAAGTTTATAAGGTGCTAGACGGGGTTAGCATGTGACGTGGATTAGTGCTGCTTTTTTTCCCTTTAGCTGGTTGTATTTTTGGATGGCTTCTGGTGTTGGTGCGAGGATGACTTTTAGGCCCCTGTTTTTCACCCACTCCTCCGCCTCCTTTGTTAGTCTCAGTAATCCGCTCTGACCCGTGCCGATTACAATGGTTTCAGCGTCCTTTAGGGGTTCAAGCTCCTCGGGGACGAGCTTGTGACTGGTTCCAAAAACGGACTTCGAAAGGTTTTTCCTCCGCTTCATCACCCTACCGTCGGGAAGAACGAGAATATCGTATCCGTAGCGCTTTCCATTAAAAGTGACGCTTCCAAAGGATGTTCCCTCAAACAGCAAGGTTCACTTCCTCCGGGGAAGAATCATCGAAGCGTGGGTTAATAAAAATTTTCTTATCGGTCTGCGGAGACCCGGTACCCTACGTAATGGCTGAAAAGCCCATTCTGAGAGATTCCACGCACTGCTCTTCCAGCTCTCAGACGTTTTCATCAAATTCATCAGAGAAAACACCCCGAAAGAATAGACACGAACATCAAATCCTCAAAGGCGTCTTCAGATTCAACTCGAAAAAACAAAGTACACGGTGACCGAGAAGGGCGAGATAAAATTCTCGGAAAACCAAAAACCCTAAAGCCGTAAACGAGACTTTCAGAGCCAACAAACTCTTTGAAGGTCTCTACTGACCCCAAACAATCTACAACCTTCCCTGGCAACCGCCCACACTTCAGAAAGCAATGGGTTTTTAAACGACATGAACAACCTCATATTATTAAAGAGTAAAAAACTGAAAAAAACAAAAAATGGATAAGCCTGTCACATATTCACCTTTAGCCCAAAAACGTAACAATGTAATCTTAAAAGCTCGTAACTGATTACAGTTCAAATCGTAAAAAGTCGTTTGGATATCCTGCTGGGTGGAGTAAGAATACGCCCACCGAGAAAAGCCGTATGGCGAGACAATTTGTAGAGAGAATGAAGGGATTCGAATGCTCACAAGGAAGGAAACTAGCTGTGTGAGGAAGTTTTTTAGGGAGGAGTTCAAAGACAGTCTGGTTTCTTTGGTGCTTTTTGGCTCCTTTGCTCAGGGGAGAGCGAAACCCACAAGCGACATAGACCTTCTGGCGATCGTGGAAGGGGATTACCCTTCTCTACAGAGGAGAGTGATTAGGGTTGATGCGGATTTAACCTGGCACCTAAAAAGGGCGGTCCGCTGTCTGGTTTTCAAACCTGAAGACTTCACTCTCATGGTCGACGAGCGCTTCCCTCTGATTCTCGGAGTTGCTTCAGGCTATAGGGTTCTTTTTGACCCCTCTGGATTCTTTACAAACCAAATAAGAAAAATATTTGAAGATGTGGAGGCGGGTAAAATAAAGTACTACCGCAGAAGCGGCATTTGGGTGGTTAGATGACCTCGGACCTGACAAAAAAGCTGGCGAACGAACTGATCGAGGAAGCAAAGGTAGACTTGCAAGTGGCCAGAGAGCTGCTAAAAAAGGGGTTCTTTCACAAAGTCGTTTTTGAGGCTCAGCAGTGCGTAGAGAAGGCGATGAAGGCGGCGCTAGCCTATGAGGGCCTAACCCAAGTTTTCGTACACGACGTATCCGCTCTCTTCGCCGCCGAAGTGATATCCCGCGCGCCTCAAAGCTGGGTTGAAGAACTCAGAAACGTTTTCCGCGAAACATCGTGGCTAATGGAGCAGTACACGGCAACAAGGTACCCGGCAATCAGGGCGCGAACCGTAGTTTCCCCCCGCAAATCTTACAGCAAGGACGACGCAAAGGACGCCATTGAACACGCAGAGAAGGCTCTAAACACGATAGAGAGATATATCCACCAAATGGATGCAAGTGAAAAACAGTAGCGGGAATCCTTCATTTAGATTGTAAAACAAATAACAATATATTT
>JAUQYY010000069.1 GCA_030587505.1 Candidatus Sigynarchaeota archaeon | reverse complement strand
CTCGCTGGAGCGTTGGGGTAGCTGGTTTTAGGTTGAATGTTGGATGTTTCAGCAAACAGTTGGTATGCTGGGATTGTTCTGCCGTCGGGGGTTTGGTAGTATGCGTTTGGACCGTAACCGCACCTGCAGTAGCCTACGTACCTGTAACCCGCTGGAACTGGAGCCATTCGCCGGGTTATTCCTGGTCCGAGATTTTGGATGTTTCCTGGGGTGTTGATGTTTGCTCTCACCTGGGTGCCGCGCCACCATGCCAGGTTTCTTCTTCGACCCCTAAATCCCATAAACTTCATCTCCATTTTTTGTGTATTGAAAGTAATTTTTAGACATACCTAAATAATTTTTGTGCATACGCACATAAATATTTGTGCTATTTAAACTTTTTGATAAGTCTGTTAACATCTCCTGGGCGCCGAAAGACGTTGGTAGTACGAGCCGCACAATTCTAAAAAATCTATATAGAATCGACCGAATGTTTATATTTTAACCACAAAAAATAAAAATGGTTTACTTGATAAATCCCTAGGAAGAGATGCAATAACCGATGATTAGAACAAGATCACCTCAAAAGATTTTCAGAAAAAGGAGGGAACATACCAATGGCTTCTAGCGCCGTTGAGGAAGAGTTTATGAACATGCCGTACCAAACGATCATCGGAGAAGAATTTGGAGAGGCTGTCCATAAGGTTCTAGAGCATCTCTCCCTTGACTATGAATCAACAGACGAAAAGCTAGCTTCAAAGACAGGTTTGAGTGTCAACGAGGTCAGAAAGGCGCTGTACAAGCTCTATGATTCTCGCATTGCAACCTATCGTAGGTACCGGGATGTTAAAACTGGCCACTTCGTACACCTCTGGAAACTGTTACCAGTAAGATTCGGAATCAATGCCTACAGGAAAAAGGTATTACTCACAATCGAGAAGCTAAAGCAGCGGCTGGAGTATGAAAAGAATAACGTCTTCTTCCACTGCGGTATGCGTGAATGTTCACCAATCACCTTTGACGAGGCTTTGGAACTGAGGTTTAGGTGTCCGGTGTGTTCAAACCCGCTGCAGGCAGTGGATAACGAAAAAACAATCGAATTTTTAAGCAAAAAAATTAAAGAGTTAGAGACTGAACTAGAGAAATTATCCGAAAACCTCTGATAACCGTCTTCGAAGTTCCTCGCACCCGTGTGATTAGGCTGTGTTCCAAGATATACATGTCGGGAGTTTTGGAATTGAAACTTGATAACGTGGATAAGAAAATAATAGAACAGCTACGCGTCAACGGGAGGTCCACGCTTCAGGAGATCAGTAAAAAGACGGGTTACACTAGTATGGGTATCAAAAAGAGGCTTGACAAGCTGATTAAGAGTGGAGTGATCAAGGTTACGGCGTTAATGAATGTTTCCAAGATGAAACTCCACCCCGCGCTCGTCTTTCTTGAATTCGAAAACGCGGAGGACATGAGAAACATAATCGAAAAATTCGAGAAGTGCCCCCGGGTGGTGAAAATATTCACATCGTTGGGCGGGTACAACCTAATCGCTCTGGTTGTCGCTGAGGATCAGGACACACTGGAATGCATATCTATGGAGAAGTGCTCCATGAGAAGCCAGAAGGGCATCAGAAGATCAGAGTTCTTTCCCATAGTGGAAGTCTACTACACTCCCTACATGGATATAGACCCACGCCTAAAACAGGACACCGACAAACCACCCTGCGGAGTTGACTGTAAAAACTGCGTCAGGTACAAGGAGGAGAAGTGTGTAGCCTGCCCCATAACGACCCTATATAGGGGAAACGTTTAACTTCATCATGGGCCTCCTTAGCCAGCCGGGACGTAAAACTCCCGTTAACTCTTTTGTGGTTACTCCATATACTCCGTTCTGATACCAATTTTCCTCGCAACAGTCAACTGCTTCTTGCCACTTATTAAGAGTTTTCCAAACTCTTTTGCCTGCGCCAGGTAGAGCTAATATTACACCAGCGATGTTAATCAGTCATGATAAAGAGAAATACACTGTAGAAATAGAGCTCCCAGGAGTAAAGAAGAAGGACATAGAATTCGAAATGACTGATGGAAGTTTCTGTTTACGCGCTGTGAAAGGAAACGCGGAGTTTTCAACCTGCGCTGTGCTCGCGCACCCCGTAGACTCAAGTAAGGCTGAAGCACGCTTCAAAGACGGACTGCTAAAAGTAACGGTCCCCCCTAAAGAAATGTATCACGGAACCAAGATAAAGAACAAGGAGTCAGAAATCCACCCTCCTTTTAAATTCAACTTTTCAATGCATTGAAACTTCTCTATGAAACTGTGACTCAAACACTAGTTGCTCCCCTTTTTGATTTTTAGCTCCCCTTAGGACCAGAATGGCCCCCAGATGTCTGAAGACAAATTTTCCTTCCAGAACTCTGGACGCCGCGGCGCAGGTGGACGTTTTCAGGAGGCAGGGCAGAAGCACACACGACGATAGCGTTCCCGGGCGAAATCTTTTACTCCTTAAACCCCGGTTCAATCTCCAAGGCGAATAGTACCTTATTGTCTTGTAGAATGACCTCTTCTTGAGGCGGGCTCTGAACTTTCTGTACACGTTCCATGGGTTGAGTAGGTTGTGAACTCCCAAAAGTATACTCCCCTTATCGTTGAGGACTCTGTGAGCCTCCGTGAGAGCATCATCCTCTCCCAGAAACTCTAGGGATGTGAAAAACATCACAGTGTCGAACACTTCGTCCCTAAAGGGAAGATGATGCGCGTCACCAACTATCACGTTAACTCCACGCCCCTTGGCGAGAGAAGCCATCCTCACAGAAGTGTCCACGCCAACAAGCTCAAAATTATCCCCAAACACGTTGACCGTGAATAGTCCTGTACCACACCCCACATCAAGAACTCGCCCTTTTGTCTTCGGCTTCAGAGTGCTCCTCAGTGTTCTCAACTCGCTTCTAAAAATCTCGACTCCCTGAGTGGTGGTGAAATATTTATCATAGGTGTCCGCTGCTCTGTCCCACAATTTTCTCATGTCTTTCATGGTACACCACTCAGAATAGATTCAACGTAGAAGAAAAAGTACTTTTTGTTCAAACCTCTAGAAATTTGGGAGGTTTTGCACAAAGTATAAATTGAAGTTATACTGTATATCTTATGGTGATACCATGATAGTTAAACGTATCGTTGGTCCGAAAGGCCAGGTGGTAATACCCAAAGACATAAGGGACGCATTGGGGCTAAGAGAGGGAAGCGAAGTGGTGGTAGAGCTGAGGGGGGATGAAGTTGTCATAAAAAGGGCGAAGCCAGAGTACGAGGAAGAATCTTTCACAGACTATTTCACTAGGACACACGCTCGGAAACTCGATAAGCCTGTAGACGTTGAGAAGATGCTGGAGGAGGAGATTGAGGAACGATGGCGTACTTCGACTCAAATGTCTTCATCTACGCGGTAATCTACTCTAAGGCTGTTCCCCAGGCAACAGAGGCAAGAGTAATCCTAGAGTGTACCGAGAAAGGCCTGGTCAAAGCTTACACTTCAACCCTAACATGGGACGAACTCGTATGGGTGGTTAGAAAAACACTTGGACGCAGAGACGCTGAGGATAAGGGAAGGATGCTCCTTCAGTTTCCAAATCTAAAATTCATAAGTGTTGGTGAAAGCACCATACTACAAGCCCAAAAACTCGTAGAGAGATACGGGCTAAAACCCAGGGATGCCATACACGCCGCAGCTGCACTAGACAAAAACCTAACAATGGTGAGCGACGACACTGACTTTGATGTGGTAAAGGGATTAAAAAGAATAAGTATCAAAGAGTTTTCAACAAAACTACAGAGAGGGTAGTACCCGAAGCGTTCTCTCACCGTACTCATCAACAGGCCCAGCCTTCAACCTTGTTGCCTCAACTTCTCAAAGAAATTGTCTAGTCGTGATAACCCCTCCCTAAGGCTCTCGGTCTCGTATCCGAATCCGACGCGGAAGTGATATTCGGTTTCCTCGTCTCCGAAGAGTGCGCCGGGAATAATCAGCACTTTCTCTTCCTCGACCAGCCTCCTGCAGAGTTCCTCGGACCTCAGGGGTAGGGTGTACCTGGGAAACGCTACAACCCCCGCTCTGGGAGGAACCCAGCTAAGCTCCTCGTGCCTGTTTATCCAGTTTTTGATTATGTCAAAGTTTCTCCATATGATGCGCTTGTTTTTCTCCATTATCCTTCTCCTGTTTCTGAGGGCTATGACGGCCAGCCTCTCACCCAGAGTGTTGTTGCACAGGGTCACGTACTCTCTGAACTCGTGGCACCTCTCAACTATTTCCCTGGAGGCGGATATCCACCCTATCCGGGCTCCCGGA
>JAUQYY010000050.1 GCA_030587505.1 Candidatus Sigynarchaeota archaeon | reverse complement strand
TATTGTTAAATATCTGCGACTTCCGTTAATACATTAATTAACAATTATTTAAAAATAGTGCTAACCACCACACAATTTAATACGCATCACAGAGCTGCAATCGCAGAGGAGAAAAAAGGAGGGGTAAGTTTATTCCATTTGTGGAAAGACATTGCAAAACAATCGGGGAGAATTTCATGTTAGATATGTGTTCAACTTTTTGATGGCTTCCTCAGCTTCCTTCATCATCCGCTCTATTAGTTCTTTGACTGTGGGAATGTCGTCGATGTTGCCGCACGACTGGCCACAGAGAACAGGACCGTTCTCAATGTCACCCTCGTAGGCGAGGGAGTATTTCTTAGTGTCCTCCCTGATGGCATCCAAGTCGAGTTGCTGCTCCAGGGCCTTCTTTGCCTCCCGGGGCAGAATTTCGCCGTGTTCCTCGGCGTACTTGTTTTTGAGGAGGCGAATGGGACCAAAGGCTCCCTGGCAGACCATAGTGTCGGAGTCCTTGGATCTGAGAATGAACTCCTTGTACTTCGGGTGGAACTCGCACTCCTGCGTGGTGATAAATCGGGTGCCCATCTGGACGCCTATCGCACCCATCGCCAAGGCTGCCGCGATGCCGCGGCCGTCTGAAAAGCCTCCGCAGGCTACTATGGGTTTCTTGCAGTGTCTAACGGCTTCGGTGACTAGTACTGTGGTGTTTACTCGTTCGTAGCTCTGGTGGCCTCCTCCCTCGTAGCCTGTGCAGATTATGCCGTCGCAGAGTCCGTCTACCTTCAGGGCGTGGTAGAGGGTTGGAGCTACATGGAAGACGAGGAGATCGGGGTCGTGCTCTTTAAAGAATAGAGCTGGGGGTTTGGGGTTGCCGGCTGAGGTTACCACCATCTTCAGTCTTTCGCGTATATCGGGGTCCTCCTTTCTGAGTCGGACTATTAGTTCCTGTAGGGCTGGGGCGTCGATCTGCAGCCTCGCGACCCTTATGTTCACCCCGAAGTTGCCCTTGCAGTGTTCCATCACGTAGTGTATGCTTTCCTCCATGGATTGTACGGGGTCTACTCCTAAGAGGTTTGTGTGGGAGATTATTCCGAAGGCCCCAGCGTTGACTACGGCGGAACACAGCTTTGTGGTGTAGAATGGCCCCATTGCGGCCTGGATGATGGGATACTTTATTCCTAGCATGTCGCACAGAGGTGTTTTAATCATTACGGTTTCCTCCAATCTTGTTGCCTTGATATGATTTTCTTTGTATTAAAAATCTTTTGGAATATTGTGCTTTTTTCAACTCACTTTTCTTTTTGGTTGCCTAATCTTATGTTTGGTGTATTGTGTTAGGAAGGTTTAATAAGGTTTTTTCCGCTTTTATGAGGTAAGCTGGTTGTTTTTTGTCGGATTCCACATCCGTTCGGAGGTGTTTTTTTGGCCGGAGGTAGCATATTTGTCATTTCAGACACTCACTTGGGGTTGGTGTCCAGCCCTGATGAGAGACGTAAGGGTGTGGTTTGTGAACCGGAGAAACTGGGCCAATTTATCAATTGGCTCATCCGTTTGGAAAATGGTGAAAAGACCAAAATTAAGCTGGGACCCTGGGGCGCTGGACGCAAGGAAAAGGTTTTGAAGCCCCCAGACAAGTTGATCTTGATTGGAGATATTCTAGAACTCTGGGACGCCCCAGACCGTTCGATTGAGTTCTGCAGCAGACCGATTTTTGATTTGTTTCAAAGGATGAACTGTGAGAAAATTTATCTCTTAGGTAACCATGATTATGACCTTAAACCGATAACTGGAGTTTATCCATCAGGTGAGCGTACACTAAGCATTATCGAGGACTGTTATCCCTCTCAGAACGGGAACGAAGAGAGTGAGAAAAAGGGGAAGGTCTCAACACTGAGTAAGGGTGACCGCGATTACCTGTTTGTTCACGGTTACCAGTTTGACAGAATTTTTAGGTTTCAACCTTGGAAGCTCTTACCTGGGATTCGTTCTGGTGCGCTCGCGTTTGGTAGGTACGGGGATCTTTTTATCGGTTTGCTCGCTTTAGGTATAGCGGTTGCTGTTCTAAACCCTATACTTATGCAGTACTTTCCCCTTAGTTATTTGGGCTTGAACCTTACTTTTCTTGACTCTGTGTTTTCTCTCTTGTCGGTTTTCGGTAACGCTGGTCTAATTTTTCTCTGGGCTATTCTTGGTGGACCTCGTATTTTCTATCTTTATGGAAGGAAGATTTGGAATAGACTGGTGGGTACTAGGTATAATCGTGAAGCCTCGATTAAAGGAATCCTTAGCTGGTGGCGCAGATTCTCAAAGGGAAAAACTGTAACCAGTAGGAACTTGAGGATAGTTTACGGACACACTCATCTCATCGACGCGGTTTTGCCTGACGAGCTCAACAAATACAATCGCAAAAAAGAGAGAGTGAATATCACCGTTCTAAACGCACCCGCGTGGGTCAAGGATTGGTCTGAAAAGCACAGGCAGAAACTCCGCGCAGTTAGCCTTTACATCGACGATGAAGACGAGCTGTTTATCGGATGGGACTGGAACCAAGAAAAGCCCTTTCTAGTTCCAATCGAAGCAGTGATAGAGAGAAGGGAGAAAGGAGCCGTCTCGGAGGAGATGGCTAAAAAACTGTTGAGCATCGACTGGCCTCAGTCCATGGTGAAGGCGTGGAGAAGAAAATAACAAACCTCTTAGTACCAAAACATTTTTTCAAATTTTATTTCTCCTAACTAAAACGAGCTGCCACGAAACTGATGATTAAAGGGGAGTCAAAGACTTATTTTATCAGCCGAGGAAAATTTTTATTCGTCTTAATATCAAAATATCCCTTTAAGCGGAGAAAACAGGTGTTTGGAGAAGCGGCAACTTTGATATATAATGTGTACATTTTGACTAGGAACGGTTTGTGTGTTCTTCACCGTAAGTATGGTGGTTTGGAGTACGATGAAGCCCTTATTACGGGGTTTCTGAGTACAATCTCATCATTCAGCAGAGACATTAGCGGAGAAGAGTTTGATATGATCGTGCTGGGGGATAAACAGTTTGTTGCGATACCCTCCGAGAATTTGATTTTCGTTGCCTATAGTGACAACGGTGATAAAATAAGAGATGTTCTTCTTAAAATAAAGGAAGAATTTATTGAGAGATACGGGCAGCTCGATGACTGGGTTGGGGATGAGAGTGTGGCAAGCGACTTTATTCCCGTATTAGACGAGATCGTTGGGAACTCCGGAGAAACGGGTCTTTTGGACTTCTCGGAGGTGAGGAAATTCTTTGATAACGTTAAAAAGAAAATCAGTTCAATACAGACAATGGATATAGATTTAGATTTTTTAGACTTATGATTTGATCAACTCCCTAAGGATTCATGTGAAATCCTTTAGGGAAGCCACAGAAAAAATCACAGAATTTTACCACAAAAAGATTAAGAGAAAATAATTATTTATGGGAGGAGGTGTATCATTAGTCCTGTATCAGGTCAAGCAGGATATCCGCTATTTCTGGAAGATCGAAAAAATTGATTTTCAGTTTTGGTACAATTTCTTTAATCTGTTTGGTGGTTCCCATCAGTAAAACTGTGCACCTTTCTATTGTGAAGTCGATTACACCCGCGGGCATCGCCACATCACCGCCGACGGATAACATGTGCTGTTTGAGCGAAAGTGCCGCTGGTGCGCTGAGGTTGCTAATGAGTATGTTATGGTTAGTGGTCTTTTCTTTCATCATTTGGATTCCCAGTTCACTGACGCCGATGGTCTCCATAACGTCGCCACCGTCGTCCGGTTCCTTGAGAAAGTTTAGCTCAACCGCACTGTAGGGGTTTCTTTCCACGATTCTTGTTTTTTCGGCTATCGCCTCAGCCACCCTGACAGCCTCCTTTGTCTGTTTAATGTCATGAGTTCGAACGGCGTTGGCTCCGTTAAAGACGGCTATGGCGGTTGCCGCTAGGGAACCATTCAACCTGTCCTCGGGGTTCTCCAGACCAAGCACCCGCCCAATGAAGGATTTTCGGGACACCCCAATCAGTATTGGCTTCCTTAGGGTTTTGAGCCGACCTAGGTCTCTTATCATGGCCAGGTCGCATTCGTACGGTTTCCCGAAGCCGACCCCCGGATCTATTACAATTTTCTTGGTGTCCACTCCCGCCTCTTCTGCGATTCGAATGCTCTCCTTTAGGGCTTCCCTAATCTCACCGATTTTCTCAGGGTCACCCGGCTTTTCTCTAGCTGCCATGAGTATCACTGGGGCGTCGTAATCCGCAACTACTTTGGGTAGATTGGGGTCTGTTTTGAAGCCGCTAACATCGTTAACTGCGTTGGCGCCCCTGCTGAGAGCCGCTTCCGCAACTCTTGACCTTTGCGTGTCTATAGAGATTGGGAAGTCTGTGACATCTCTTATAGCCTTTACAGCCTCGATGACTCGCTCAAGTTCCACCTCCTCCGAAACATACTCTGTACGGTAAATCGTAGGTGGCGCGGTTGACGCAGCCCCGAGGTCAATATAGTCTACGCCCTCCTCGACAAGTTTGAGTGCATACTCTCCTATCTCTTGGGGGATAGTGCGAACAGACCCCTTATAGAACGATTCGGGACTAACGTTGAGCACCGCGAATATTCTAACAGGGTATCCATCGCCGATTTTGAGACTTCCGAAATCCGCTACTTCCAATGAGTTTCCTCCAAACCTGTTTGAGGATAAACAGATTTAATACCCCCTCTTATTTTTATTCATAGCCAAAAAGGAGATGAAAATATGGCCATGACGCTCCACCCGCTGCGTACAAAAATTCTTGTGGAAGGCGACAACCTAGTTTCCATAATCATAGAAGAAAGCGAAAAACAAAATATTCCACTCGAAGACGGAGATGTTATCGTCATCGCTTCCAAAGCGGTAGCCCGCGTGGAAGGCAGGATGACCAAGCTTGAAAACGTCAAACCCTCAGAGAAAGCCCATAGAATCGCCAAAAAAACAGAGCTAGAACCCGAATTCGTCGAACTCGTGATCAGAGAATCAGAAGTAATCTACGGGGGAGTATTCAGAGCACTGCTCACTCTAAAGAATAACATCCTTCAGGCCAACGCAGGCATCGACAGTTCAAATGTACCAGAAGGCTGCGCGATACTCCTCCCAGAAAACTCCACAAAAAGCGCCCACAGGATCAGAAACGAAATCCACCAAAAAACCGGGCGCAGGGTAGGCGTCATTATCGCAGACAGCAGAACACAGCCACTGAGGCTGGGAACCACAGGATTCGCTCTCGGCGTGGCGGGAATCAAACCAGTCATAGACGAGCGGGGAAGAAAGGACATCTATGGAAAACCCCTCAGAATCACAAGAAAAGCAGTAGCAGACAACCTCGCGTGCGCCGCCGAAATACTGATGGGAGAGGGAAACGAACAAACACCGGTGGTAATCGTTAAAGGCGCGCCCACAGAAACAACGGAAGAATACGTGGACGAATCCCAAATGATCATCCCACGCGAAGAATGCATGTACTTCGGAACTCTTTTCAAACAAGCCACCGCAATTAAAAAAGTAAGCTACACAGCTTCGCAAAGGGATTAGAAAGTCGAGTCCTCTGAAAAGTAGTAACCAAAAGAGGGGGAAAGATTGAAATTCGTTCTCTATCTAATGTTAACTAAAAATAAGAAGGGTGAGTACTCTTGAAGCCGAACGAAATAAGCTGGGACCTCGGAGACATTATAAAAGTTAAACTCTACAAACGTGGCACGGACCTCAAAAAACTTGACCTAGAAGACCCAATCTTTATCCAAGGATACGCTGGAATCGGCAACATAGGCCTTATCGCGGTTCGACACATGCTGACCGAAGTGAAGGCTCATTTGTTGTTTGAGGTTATTAATTTAGACATGCCGAGTGTGGCATTTGTGGAGGATGGCGTTTTTACGGATTGGGCTAACATTTTTTCGGTTATAGTCTATCTCTGGCGTAGGCCTAAAGGTAGTAGGGATGTTCTTTTCTCATGTTCGTTCACCCAGCCGTTGACACCTTTGGGCAGTAATCTTATCGCGCACGTACTCTTGAAGAATCTGAAGGATATGGGGGTAAGGGAGCTCGTCTCCCTAGGTTGTTTTGGAACGAACAATTATGTTAGGAATCCCAAGGTGTACGTGTCTGCAACAAGTAAGAAGGTGCTAAAGGATTTCGAGAACATAGCTAACGTAGTTCCGTTAAGAGATGGTAGGATCTCAGGGTTAAATGGGATAATGCCTCTCCTGGCATCTTACTATGATATGAAGGGAGTTTCCCTTCTCGCCGAGGGATTGTCCCGAATCAGTTTCAATCCACGCTCATCGAAGGCGCTTGTTGAGGTTTTAAATACGCGGTACGATTTTGGTATAGACACAGGGATTCTAGACGCGTACAGTGAAAAGTTGGAAAAAGAAATAGAGAAGCTAAAATTGAGGCTACCCACAGAACAGGTTAGGATTCCAGAGACGCGAACAGGTCCAGACGAGATAGACTCTTACTACACGTGATTCTCCCTCGGTCCCATGCAACCTCCAACGGTTCCGATTTTTTGAGTCACGCACATCCCGCAATGACGATAAAGCACTGACAGTAAGAGGGACCCGAGGGGCGCGTGTGGTTGATGCGCAGTCTGTAGAGTGTTGAGTATTCGAACGACTCATTTTCCCAATATATGAAGGGGATGAAGAAAGAGAGTGCCGCTACCATTAGGCAGTGACAGCACGTGTCAGAGGTTTTTTAAAGAAACGTTGGTTTTTATTTAAAGTCGGGAGCTATTTCGACGTTTTCTTCTTTTATTTCGATAAGTCCTTGAGATTTTAGGTCTGAGATATAGGTCTTGAGCTGGACCATTGTGATTCCGAGTGTTTTGCTGAGCTCCTCGAAGGTTCTGCTGCCAGAGTCTCTTATGATGAAGAAGATTTTGTATTTCGGGTCTCTTTCAAAGATTTCTCTCGTTCTTTTTTCTCTTTCTTCGAAGTGGTTTAGTTTGGATTCCAGTTCTTTGATTTTCATTTCCCTGTCGGATAGTATTTCTTCAAACTTTCTCAGTCTCTCAGCCTTGACTCGTAGTTCTTCTACTCTTTTTTCATCCCAGTTACCCAGCTGCTTGATTTTCTCTTCCAGTTCTTTGTTTTTCTCTTCTAGTTCCCGGATACCGTTTTTGAGCTCGTCAATTTCCTTTTCTTTTTCGTCTAGGAGGCGTGTTTTTTCCTCTATCTTCGATTTAAGTTCTTCTTTCATCTTTGTTTCTTCGTCTATCCTGCTTTGAAGTTCGCTTATTTTACGGTCCTTTTCCTCTATTTCTTCTTCTTTTTTCCTTAGTTGGTCGCTTAGTTCTTGAACTTGGTTGTTCAATCGTTCCAAAACCTTCTTTTGGCTCTCGGTCAGTGACATTTGGATGACACCTCAATCGTTAATCGTTAAAATTATCAT
>JAUQYY010000046.1 GCA_030587505.1 Candidatus Sigynarchaeota archaeon | reverse complement strand
GCCCACGGGGAATCCTATCACGCTTATACTAACACCCGTATTCGCAGCCTCCCTCGCGGGGACTCTTATCCTCACCTGGTACGCATCCATAGTGCACCTGGCGAGGTACACCCCCGGCTACAACACTTTCGGAGACGTTAAGAGCGGAGTAAGATCCATACTTCGCGGACCGTGGAGGGACAGGAACAAGAGGATGCTCACACTCCTCTCAGCCATGCTGATAGCCTTCTACGTGGCTATTGTGACATTCTTCCTATATTTCATCGCAAAAATAATTCTCAATTTAACCATAGCTCTAATCGCCGTTCCCTGCATGATCTTCGTTGCCTTGGTCTATTACCCCGTGCGCATGTTCCTGCAGCGGGGATTACAACCGCCTCACAAGCAAGACAACCGTTAAACCGCCCACCAAAACATTTCCAGGAGGAAAATGACACGCGAAGAACCACAACACTCCCAGTGGTAAGTGTTCTCTGCTTCTCTACCAGTAACACGGTACATGTGCGATAATATTTCAGGGTTTCGCGTTTCCAACAAACAGAACAAAAATACTACCCTATCTATGGGAATCAAGCTGATGTTTGGGCTCCGAGACTTGCTTCCCCTACACAACTCTTCGGAGGTGAAGGAGGTTGAACGCGTGGAGTGAGAAGGACACGAAAACTGTTGGCCGATGGCTGTCCGTGGCTGGCCTAGTAACCATTATGCCTTACTGGGTAACCATCCTGATCTCGTACTACCTGGGTGTAGTCCACACCGTGGGTCCCTTTCCCATTGCCATGTCGGGCCCTGCTCCGTATCTGTTTCTCACATACTCGTTTCATGGAGTGGAAGTCAACTTCAACCTGGTCTACCCCTTCTTTTCCTCGGCAAAACTGGCCATGCTACTTGTGACTCTATTTTCCCTGGGACTGTTTGGGATAGTCAGCTGGTACGCGGAATTCGTAGGTATACTGAAGGGTGTTGAGGGGTACGAACACTTTAGGGATGTGAGGAAAGCGATAGATTCTCTCACTTGTGGTTCAAAAGAAGACAAAGCCATGGTCGCCATGTGCAAAACGGGTATCACAACTGTTCTGGCAGGCATGACGCTGATTTACCTTTACCTAGTAAAGCTGCCCCTGTCTCTTGTCGTGTTCCCCATCGCGGTTTCGATTACCGTCATCGCAGTTCTCGCCCTACACTATAGTCATAGACACTTTAAACGAAGACTAGTACAGGGAAGAAAATAGCACAGCCAATCATCACCCTTTTTCCTGCTCATCCTACTTCACAGGCCCCAAGAGTAAAAATTATTAATTTAGAGTTAACGGGGCGCTAAGTCTCGTAGGACTAGACGCAGATTTTTTCATTTGTTACTTACCGTTTCGCGTACGGTGTGCTAGTTCCTGTACAGCCGAATTCCCAACCTAAATAAAAGAAATAAAGTAGGGTTTTGAATGTTCCCGAGATGAGAACCACAATGCAAAAGGTCTAGTGGCTCGCTACTTGAGATTCTTCAATTCTTTTTCGTAAAACGTTTCGTTGAACAATCCCAACACCATGAATGCAAAAGCGGGCGCAGCAGCGGCCAGTATACTAAGAAAACCTAGCGCTATTTGGGTGTTGATGTGGGCAAAAAGCAGAATCACAAGGAGGTGAGCAAGTAATGGGGACGTGCTGGAAAGGCTAACGCTAGTATTTATGAGGAGATGTTTCTGCCAAGGGGCCTCCTGAAGATAAAGTACCGCGGTAAACAAAGATCCGAATACTATTCCAGAGGACACGTAGCCCAAAGGCACAGAGATCACCTTCAATCTCTTTTGTTTGAATCCTTCCCTAATGTAATTCTTGAGCGTATCCCAAGCCTCATCAAAAACCTCGAAGCTCTCACGCAGATACCAGAAACTTCTTATGAAAAAGAATGTGACATATGGCGGCAACGGAAAGAAAAAGGAGATCAGAATACTAACGAAAGAAGCATGAGAACGGGTGTAGCTCAGAAACGGTAGACCCACGAAAAAGAACACTCCAAAGTATACTAGAACTAACCCCACCAAAATTGCTACAAATTCTTTGGTTTTCAATTTTTTCATTCCCATCACCTCACGAAAAAGAAAGTGGGTCAGGGTTGGTATGGCCCTACCCAAACCCACGTGTAGTATCCGTGCTCATTAGCCCAGTTCCTAATCTCCGTCGAGATGACCCCTACGCGTGGGGCGCCTATAACGTAGCCCAAACCGACTCCGAAGATGGTTACTAGTATTAGATTTTGAGTTTGAGAGTTTGGTAGAGCATCGATCCACACCCCACTACTCAGAACATAGTCAATGCTGAAGTACGAGGTTAACCAATAGAAAACTGTCCACGGATAAATATAATGCACATACGTTACAGGTCTCATACCCCAATTATTGTTAACCCTATCGGCATAGGCAAAATCTGTAGCATCCCCAAACTGCATATTCTCTGCCGTTTGCATGGCAGGCCCGGCAAGCGATAACAAACCTGCTACAACAGCCCCAGCAAACTTCGCAAGCCCAATCACAGCACAGAACAGCGTATTTATAACTGCCTCGTACGTTCTTTCTGATAATTTCAATTTCACTTGTGTATAAAACGGGTCAGCCTCGTTGGGGTCAGGGTAAGTGTACCAAACGTAGAGATAGTCATCTTCACCGTACATTATTAGCCACCATCCGAACCAAGCGTAGTACGGATACACCCAGACTCCGACGTAGGGGTCCATTATCATTATTCCTTCCGAATTATAGTATTCAGCTTTTATTGTTATCTGCGTTTTGCCATTTACCTCCAGTTCGTATTGCTTGCAAAAAACCGTGAATTCTGTTCCGTTTATTGTTGTATTGTACGCCCACTCTCTCGTAAGCTTACCTTTTTCGATAATCATTTTTGGATCATAGGAACTTTTTTCTTTCATGAAATCTCTGAAATGTTGTTGCTGCATCATACTGGTGTACTTCTCTATATACTTTTTGTATTCGGGTCTATCTCTTAAGAACTGTGCAACTAATTGTTCTCCAACTTCGGGGTTGTTTCTGTGAACATAAGCTTCTACTAGCTTACCACTTTGTACTAGCCAGTTTCTGAAGGCGAGATTTACGGTTATCATCACATCATCTGCTGTTTCCCTCGGATTTTCACTCATCAAAGTTTTATCCATTAGAGGTGGGGATAGCACAGCAGGCGGTACTAACAATG
>JAUQYY010000040.1 GCA_030587505.1 Candidatus Sigynarchaeota archaeon | reverse complement strand
TCCGCCGCGATAGCATCACTCAGAGTCCCATGCTCTTTTTCATACTCATCCATTTGCGCCTTAAAAGCCTCGATTTCGTCTTCAGGCAAAAGAAGACGTGAGCAGGAACGACAAGTGGCCCTCAAAATCTTCTGAAGAAGCTTAGCAAATCCCTCATGAATCACGGGCCGCGCCAACTCGATGTGCCCAAAGTGACCCTGACACTCCCCTACCCTACTTCCACAGGTCTTACATCTTCGCCCGGGCTCGATCGTCCCAAGCCTACTATCCATTAATCCTGAATCGATTGGAGCCCCGTCCTCATCATAAGTGTCCGGGGTTATTATTCTTGTTACGGACATTCTCCTGATTTCGTCTGGTGAGAGTAGCCCGAATTTTATTGAAGCTATTACCTTGGGGAGTCTGAAAGCCACCTAATCAACTCCATATTGCTGTAAGCTCATCTTACAAAACGCAAAAGTAGTTAATCCCTTACAACCAAAGAAAAACCAGCACAACTTATAAACTTTTCTTCAAATCCCTCCTTAGTAAGGTGATTCGCGCTACAGGACTGTTACGCTTTTGGCTAGGTTTCTCGGTTTGTCTGGATCGTGTCCTCTTTTTGTTGCTGCATAGTAGGCGAACAGTTGCAGGGGTACAACGTAAGTTATAGGTGAGAAGATCGGTGGGATGGGAGGAACGCTTATCGTCTTGTCGGATAGTGTTTCTATCTCGTTGTCCTTTTCTTCGGCTACACTTATAATAGCTGCTTCACGCGCTTTCATTTCCATAATGTTTCCTATTATTTTTTTGCGTGTTTCGTCGGGTGGCGTGATAAAGACGACTGGAAAGCCCGGTTCAATCAGGGCTATTGGCCCGTGTTTTGATTCCCCTGCGGGATATGCTTCTGAGTGGATGTAGGCGATTTCTTTCAGTTTCAGGGAACCTTCCATCGCGGTGGTTGTGCTTATTCCCCTGCCTAGAAATAGGAAGTTATGGTTGTAGGCGTATTCACGCGCGACACCCTTAATCACATTTTCCTGTTTTTTGATTGTTTTTTCAACTATTTTTGGTGTTTGGAATAGTTCTTCCCTGAGCTGGACCGCCTCGCTGCTGTTTAGGTGTCCTCTGATATCGCCGAGCTTCAGGGAGATGAGTGCTAGGCTCGCCAGTTGTACTATGAAAGTTTTTGTTGCAGCGACACCGATTTCGGGCCCCGCTTGTGTGTATAGGGTCAGGTCGGACAGTCTGGAAACGGTACTTCCTACAACATTGGTTATTGAGATTATCTTCGCGCCGAACCGTTTGGCGAATTTTATGGCGTTTAGAGTGTCGGCCGTTTCGCCCGATTGGCTGATGGCGAGTACTATGGTGTCTTCGTCGATGAGGTTTTCGGTTGATTCGGGGAACTCTGAGGAGATTATTGCCTGGCTCCGTATGGCGGCTAGTTTGGACAGCATGTATCTTCCGGCCAGTCCTGCGTGGTTTGAGGTCCCCGCCGCCGTGATGTACAGTCTCTCCGAATCGTTTAGGGATTCTGCTATCTGGGAGATTATCTCGGGTCTTATCATGAGAGTGTTTTTTAGTGCTAGGGGCTGTTCATGTATTTCTTTAAGCATGAAGTGAGGGTAGCCACCCTTCTGAGCCATTTCTGACGTCCATGGCACATCTAGTACTTTCGGCGTTACTACTTCTCCATTGAGGTTTTCTATGCTTATTCTGTCGTGTAGAATTGATGCTATCTCTCCATCATTCATTATCACCGTTTTTCTTGTGTATGGCAGAATTGCTGGTATGTCTGACGCGCAGTAGTTCGCGTTTTTCCCGATACCTATTACTAGGGGGCTCTCTTTCCTAGCACAGATTAGCCTGTGGGGCTCTTTCGCGTAGATAATGGCTAGGGCGTATGTTCCCCTTATTTCTTGGAGAGCCCTCCTTGTTGCTGTGTAGATGTCGCACTTTGATTTTGCTAATATGTCTTCTATCAGGTGAGGAATAACTTCGGTATCAGTTTCTGAGACAAAGGTGTGTCTTTTTTCTAATTCTTCACGGAGTTCTAGAAAGTTTTCAATAATGCCGTTATGGACCACGGCGATTTTCTTTGTGCAGTCGGTGTGGGGGTGGGCATTCGTCTCAGAGGGAAGTCCGTGTGTAGCCCACCTCGTGTGTCCTATGCCTATTCTTCCTGGGAGCTTGTTCAGGTTGAGTTTTTCGTGTATCTCTTCTATTTTTCCCTTGTCTTTTTTCAAGTGGATGGAGTTTCGATAGATAGTTGCGATGCCCGCGGAGTCATAACCACGGTACTCAAGTCTTTTGAGCGCTTCGTGTATGAGGGGTGAAACGGAGTTATCCTTGTCCACGATACCGACTATTCCGCACATTTTCTCACTCATCTCAGAAGGGTTAAAGCAGGAAACTACCTTTCCAAAAATTTTGCTATATCGCCTTGTAGTATTTGATAACCGTTGTAGGGTTCTCGGCTGGTTATTTCTCCAGCAAGGTTGGTTACCATCAGCTCATGAATCTCACCCATATCTTTTGTATGGCCAAGGATGTACATTAATTTTACATAGGCTGTTTCGGGTAACATGTTCTTGCAGGGGATTACTCCGATTTTTAGAAGGTCTCTTCCTCTCTCGTACACGTTCATGCCAACGAAACCGTAGAGGCACTGTGAGGTCATTGCTACGGGTATGTTTTCTTCTACCGCGCGTTTTAGGGGTTCTATCAGGGTTTTGGGGCAGTGCCCTAGGCCTGTGCCCGCTAGAACGATTCCATGGTACTCGGAGTCTATGAAGTGGTGTATGACTTCGGCTTCCATTCCAGGGTAAGTGTATATCAGAGTGACTTTTGGGTCGAGTTTAGTGTCTAGTTTGACTTCTCCACGTTTTCTCCTTCTTCTATAATCGTTTCTCATCATTTTTACAGAGCTATTTTGTACGAATCCTAGCGGAACATCGCCGATTGTGCGAAAGGCATCCCGCCTACTGGTGTGCATTTTTCGGACTCTTGTTCCCCTGTGAATCAGGTTATAGTCGTCGCTGCTGCTTCCATGCATGCAAACAACAACCTCCGCCAAGTCGCTAACCGCGGCGACTCTAACTGCGGAGATTAGATTTATCGCAGCATCGCTTGACGGTCTATCACTGCTCCTCTGGCTTCCGACCAGAACCACGGGGACGGGTAACTCCTTTAACATGAAGGATAGCGCAGATGAGGTAAAGTGCATGGTGTCGGTGCCGTGTGGAATGACAATTCCATCCGTTCCCGAGTTTATCTCCTCAGCAGCGGCTTCCGCGATTTTAATCCAGTATTCGGGGGTCATGTCCTCCGAGAATATTTCGAACAGAAGCTTCGTTCTCAGGTTGCATATCTCTGCGAGTTCCGGAACCGCGCTGAATAGTTCTTGGGGTGTGAAGGCGGGGATAACTGCCCCTGTTCTGTAATCAAGTCTGCTTGCGACTGTACCGCCGGTTCCGATTAGAAACACGTTTGGCTTTTTGGGATCGAATTCGACCTCTATTTCGGGGATAGCGTAGAGGCCTGGTTCGTATCCTATCTCTTTGATAGTAGTGTCATCGGTGACCTTCACTCCTATGTTGTATCCCGTGTCTAGCTTGAGGACCAGGTGCTTATCATCACCCATGTCGGTTCTGGGTAGCAACACCCCCCGGTAAGTTGTTTCGGGGGTGGTTACTTCTATAACGCTCCAAATCTTAACCTTGGCGGCTTCCAACTTTTTTCTCACGAAGCCCCAATATCCCTGCAACTCTTCTTTCACCGTCATTAACATCACCCTAATCTTTGCTCCAATTTTTTGCGCAGAACCTCAGCAACTACTTTTCCGTCGATTTTTCCCCTGACCTGCTTCATCACCTTCCCCATCATGGGGCTAAACGCTCTCTCCCCGCTTTTCTTAATAAAATCAATGCTCTCATCAAGAATCTTGTCGATTAACGCTTCGAGCTCTTCGGGGGTGATTGTTTCCAGCTTCAATTCCTTTAGAACCTCCTCCACCGTGGCTGAGGGCGATTCGCCGAGCACTCGAAGGATTTCTTCCACCGCCTCCTTCGCGATTTTTCCTTCGGAAAGAAGCCTAAAAATGTCCTTAATTTTCTCTTGAGAGATGTTTTCCGTTTGTATTCCTTCTCTCTCCAACGCTTTAAGGGTTTGGAGAAGGGAGACGGCCACGATTGTTGGGTCTATTTTGAATTCTTCAACAATA
>JAUQYY010000032.1 GCA_030587505.1 Candidatus Sigynarchaeota archaeon | reverse complement strand
ATATCCGCCCTTGTGGCCTTTGTCCCGATATGCTGATTCTCCATTAGTGTTAGAACGCTTTTCGGATTGTAACGTGGAGGCGGAGAAGTATACTTCTCAACAGACTGTATTGCCCCAAGTTTTATTTCTTGGCCGATACTCAGTTGGGGTAAAATCAATTCCTCACTTTTGATATATGGTGAATAATACTTCTGCCAACCGTGTTCTCGGATTCTACGCCCACGCAAGTAGAAAAGATGTCCGTTAACCTCCACTTCTACTTTCAAACTTTCCCTAATAGACGGTTCACCGAAGATCGCCAAAAATCTTCGAATAACGAGGTCAAAGATTTTTCTCTCACTATCATTTAATTTCCGTTCTGGTAGATTTCCAGTCGGATGGATTGGTGGGTGTGCGGGGTCTTCTTTTTTGCCTTGTGTCGGAACAAGCTTCTCTTTGGATAAAAGTTCATTCGCCATTTTGGAGTACTGCTTCATACCTGATAGTGCCTCTAGAATAGCCCTAGTGTCTATTGATGGTGGAAACCTCTGGCTACTTGTGCGTGGGTAGGAAATCAGGGCGTCGAGATATAATCTCTCAGCGATTCTTAATGTTCGGCTGGGCGTAAATCTGAAGTTACTGTACGCCTCTGATTGCAGGGTGCCTATGTCAAAAGGCACAGGGGGTCGTTGCGTTGATTTTTTAGTCTGAATGTGAGAAATCACACCCCTCTTACCGTCGCATTCCTCTACGACTGTTTCCGCTTCCCTTTTTATCCAAATTTTTCTCTGAGAATACTCGAGAGGGTACTCCTTTCCCTCTATCAGTGCCACTGCGCTAATCGTCCAGTATGGTTTGGGAACGAAGCTTCGAATCTTCCTCTCCCTCTCAGCTATAAAGGCCAAAGTAGGCCCCTGTACACGGCCAGTACTCAGCGCCTTATACATCCCCGAAGCCCTTTTCAGTGACAGTATCATCGCTCTCGAAAGATTGATGCCGTAAATCCAATCTATCTCGTGGCGTGTACGTCCCGCTTCTATAAGCCCCCAATCGAGTGTGGGTGATAATGAATTGTATGCCTCAGTTATGTCACGTTTTGTCAAGGTGGAAAATTTCATTCTGCGTGCCTTCCTAAGGCTTGACTCGCCACAAGCGTATTTCAGAACGCAGTAAGCTATCTGGCTTCCCTCTATGTCGAAGTCCGTGGCAGAAATAAAGTTTTTTGCTTCTTTCGCAAGTTTAGAAATAACCCTTATGAAGTTTTCCGTATTTTTTGATCGCTTATTTACTGTGTGCGAAGGAACCCATTTTGTTTGAAACACGGGGTACGTCCAGCCCTTACCCTCCTGAGCAACCGAATAGAGGTGTCCAATAGCAGGAACTACTATGATTCTCTCACCGTTTCTAACAACATCATAATAGGGCACACTTTGCTCCTCACGTTTTTTCGGTGCTCCCTTTTCATCCAAGGCGTCTGCAATGCGTTTAGCAGCACTCGGCTTTTCTGTAATCAACAATGTATAACTCGTTGTCTTGCACCTCACATACTTCTCACAGGCTCTATGGATGATTATGCTGAATTCAACAACGATTAGGATATAACAATCTTAAAAATGTTTTATGTATACCTTTTCTTAAACAAAAAATGAATAAAAAATTACCCCCTCACTTTTCCTCATAACTTTGCAAAAATCATTTATTGAAGTACGCACACTTATGCCACGAATAAAAAAGCTCTTACTAACCTCTAGAAGGAACAAGTCGAGATAATAAAAATAACAAACTTAAAGTTTAATTCAAAGTGAGCAAAAGCTTTAATAAGAAAAATTAATCGAGTTAAGAATCAATGGAGGAAGAAAAATGGTTAAAGTCGAAGATGTAAACATCCCCGATGATCTCCTATATATTGAAGAACACCAATGGGCAAAGATCGAAGGCGAAAATGTCCGGGTGGGTATAACCGACTATGCTCAAAAAGCATTACGTGACGTAGTATACGTGGAACTCCCCGAAGTAGGAACAGAAGTAGAGCACATGAACGAGTTTGGCAGTATTGAATCGGTGAAAGCAGTGTCCGAACTGTACGCGCCGGTAAGCGGTGAGATAATTGAGGTCAACGGTGAACTAGAAGACGCGCCTGAACTCGTAAATGAGGATCCGTACGGCAAGGGATGGATGATAATAATCAAAGCATCAAATCTTGATGAGGAAAAAGGAAAGCTACTCACAGCAGAACAATACGCCAAGATCGTGGAGGACGCTCTTAAAGAAGGCGGTTAAAGGAACTTTTATCCTTCATAATCCCTTTTTTTCTAACTGTTTATTCCTTAACAATCTGAAAAAAGAGCCTCCAAAGAAATACTTCCAATTGAGATAGTTAGTCGTCCAAATTCTACTTCTGAAACCTTTTTAAAAGTAAGTGATATTTTCTATAAAATGGAGCGCGTAATTCTCTTCTTCTCAAAAAATAGAAGGTCTGAACTTTGACGAAAACCTCTGTTTATCTCGGGAAAATCAAATTAGGTTGGTGTAACTCCTGCAACTTGCCATTGCTAGATGAGACTCCGTGTCACGTTTGTGGAAGCCTTGCAGAAAAGGTTCACATCTCCCCTCCTGGTGATGTTCGCCCAGGTTTCAAAAACGAATTAGACCTGATTAGAAAAATAATTGACAAACAGTACGGGGAGGGCATCGGGAAACAATTGATTCCTGATGATAAGATCATTTTACTAAACAAGGTTTCCTACTATGATCACATGGATGAGATAATAGTTGACGGAAAAGTCTTGGGGAACATTCGATTTAACCCCTCTCTAAGGGATTGGGAGTTCGCCCCCAAATTAATAGGAGCGCGGAGGCTTTGGAAGGCAGGTTGTAGTAAATGGGTGAAAGTAGATAGCGGCGCGGTGGAACCAATCATCAAAGGTGCTAACATCTTAGGCCCCGGTGTACTCGACTGTAGCAGTGATATTAGCGAAGGCGACCAGGTCATTGTTCTTTCACCCAAGAACGAAGTTATAGCCGTGGGAACCGCCAAAAGAAACGCCGCGGACATGCTAACCAAAACGAAAGGTGTGGTGGTAAAGCCAAGAGAGTACGGTCCTCCAGGAGAGTTATTTTTGTTGAAGGGGGGTCAAAACTGGGAGACTGTTATCGAAGCTAATAAAGAGATTTTACAGAAATACGAGCAGGAAGCGATAAACTTCATTCGCAACACCGCGAAAACCCATAGCAAGCCTGTAACAGTCGCCTTTTCCGGCGGCAAAGACTCCTTAGTCACCCTTCTACTAGTTCTAAAAGCTTTAGGAAACAGCTTCCGAATATTATTCATAGATACCGGAATAGAGTTCAGAGAAACTGTGGAGTATACACACTATATCCTGAACAAGTTAGGTCTCGCAGAAAAACTTTTGGAGAGGAAAGTAGACCCAAACACTTTCTGGAACCTGTTTGAGCGCTTCGGTCCACCCGGGCGAGACTACAGAATATGTTGTAAGAGTGTTAAACTCGGGCCAACCAGCCGATTAATCGAAGAAAACTTTCCAAACGGTTGCCTAACTTTCATTGGTCAAAGGAGATACGAATCAGACGCCCGGGCCAGAGAAAAAAAGATAAGCGTGAATCCCTGGGTTTCGAGGCAAATCTCCGCAACTCCGATACAAGACTGGACCGCTTTACACATTTGGCTCTACATTTTCCAGCAAAAGGTTCCCTATAACCCCCTGTATGAGAGAGGTCTCTCCAGAATAGGGTGTTGGCCGTGTCCCGCTTCGAAACTGGCGGAATTCGAAATGCTTAAGACCGAGTATCCTGAACTCTGGAAGAAACTGCAAAAGGCATTAGAGAAGTGGAGAAAAAAGTACAATTTCCCAAGAGAATGGATAGACTATGGTTTCTGGAGGTGGAAAAACCTGCCAGACGGCCAGCTAAGACTGGTCAAAGAACTCAAATTGAGTGAAACTATGAAATCACGCCCCCTCACAAAGGAAAAACTGCGTTACATGATTAAAGAAGTAAACTTGGATTCCGGATCCGAGGATTGTTCCGTGGAAGTGGTGTTTAACACCCCTTTCGACATGGATCAGGTTGCTAATCTCTCGAATATCTTAGGAAAAGTGGTTTACACACCAGAATTAGGTTCA
This sequence comes from Candidatus Sigynarchaeota archaeon, assembly GCA_030587505.1. Classification (GTDB taxonomy): domain Archaea; phylum Asgardarchaeota; class Lokiarchaeia; order Sigyniarchaeales; family Sigyniarchaeaceae; genus Sigyniarchaeum; species Sigyniarchaeum tengchongense. Next base: position 131 of record JAUQYY010000032.1, on the reverse strand, counting down.
ATTCAAATAAAGATGAAGGGCGCAGTTTGTGATATTTTTCAGGAAGGCAACTTCATAGTAAAGACAAAAAATGTTAATAGGATAAACAAGATTAGCGGTGACGTCGCTTCTATAATTATTAAAGCAATGGG
>JAUQYY010000028.1 GCA_030587505.1 Candidatus Sigynarchaeota archaeon | reverse complement strand
ACCGGTCTACTTCCGAAAACAAATTCTAAATATCATAAGTCACTCAGAGGTGCTGCTTACGTACACGCTGCCTAAAAAATAGTAAAGGTGGGGTTTTGGCTTCGACCCGAACAGAGCCGAGCCACCACTAGGATGTCGAGAAATCCCTGCAACTCTATACTCCTTTTTTTTATCTTATTATCATGACTGGTTTCTTGGTGTGCCTGACAACGTTTTCTGAAACACTGCCAATAAGCAGCTCTTTGAGCACTCCCTTACCGTGTGACCCCATCACAATTAGTGACACGTTTTCTTTTTCAGCTGTCTCGATGATTTTCTTATAGGGCACCCCCGACTCTACTTGGACTCTTACGCTGATCCCCTCGTCTTCCAACTCTTTCCTTATTTCCTCAATCTCCTTCTCGGCTTCTTCCCTTTTCTTGTTTTTCATTTTGTCCAAGCACTCTTTTACGCTTCCGCCTTTTTCCACCTCGAGCCACACACATCCTTCTCTTAGCAAATCCAACTCATGCTCGTCGATAACATGGAGTATTATGATCTCCTTTGTTCCTGCGCCCTTCAGCTTCTTAAGATACTCTACTACTTTTCTGCACGGCTCTGAGCAGTCTGTAGGGTATAAAACCTTGTTGAACACTATTTTTACCTTCTTTAGAGTTATGGTTATATTGCTATACGTCAATATAACGATTTACTATTTAAACCTTTCTACAATGATGGGTTTTAAAAATAAACGCGAATCTCCTCCAGCTTCGGCCTGTACCGAAAATACTTTGCAAAGAAAGGTTCTTTGTGCGAGACAAAGGTTAGATTACTCGAGGCTGGACCCAAACCGAAGGGATCTATGATGTGGATGCCCAAAACCTATACGTCATTCAGGTATTTTCCAATGTAGTCTGGGTCAACAACCGTCACGTCAAAGCTTGGGACATGAGTTGCGGTTCGATCTTCCTCAATCCGTAGGGTGCGGCGACGGGTATGCCCCTTTTTGTTTTGATGGGCGGGAAGAATAACCACCTGTAGAGCCAATCGGGAATACGAAATGCTTACTCGAGATATCCGAGAAAAGAGATTATAAAACGAAAAGTAGAATTTAGCGTTTTTTACCAAGATGAGTGAGAAGATGTTAGGCACTTCAAATGGAGACGTTTATTATTCTCAAACTCTGATGTTTCCTTTTATGTAGTTCTTGAATGCGTTCACCACCTTTTTCCAGACTATGAGGCGCCTCTTTTTGAGCTGCTGGAACATGAAGCCGAGTGAAACGTAGAACTTCACGTAGGCCTTCTTCACCCATTTCATGAGTTCGGAGGGAGAGGGGTATGAGTTGTCCTTTATTGTGTAGACGGGTTTCAGAGCGTCGTACTCGCTCCAGTCCCTTGTGAGAAGCTGCATGTTCTCGCTTTTTTCGATGATTTCATACAGTTCTGTTCCGGGGTAGGGGGTGCATATGGTGAACTGTGCGTAGTCCGGTTTCAGAAACTTTGCGAAGTTTATGGTTTTCTTTATGGTGTCCACCGTCTCCCCGGGGAAGCCGATGATGAACGAGCCTATTATCTCCATACCAACCCTTTTCGTTATTCTAAAAGCCCTCACTATCTGTTCCAGCGTTATTCCCTTCTTCATTCGGTCTAGGATCTCCTGTGAGCCGGATTCAACACCGTAGTAGATTGAGTCGCATCCGGCTCTCTTCATCTTTTCGAGCAGCCCGTGGCTTATCGTGTTCACTCTGGATGAGCAGTTCCAAACTATGTCAAGCCTCCTATCAACTATCTCGTCACAGATTTTCTCCGCTCTCCTCTGGTTCAGGGTGAACGTGTCGTCCAAGAACTCGATGTTTCGAACACGGTACTTCTCCGCGAGGTGTTCCAGCTCATCTACAACATTTTCTGGGCTTCTTCCCCTCCACCTCTTTCCGAAGAGCTTTGACGATGCGCAGAAAACACACTTGTAGGGGCACCCCCTGCTGGTCATAACCGTTGCGTACCTGTGCTCACCAAATGTGTACCTGTTCATCGGGAGAAGGTGGAAGGCCGGGAAGGGAACACCGTCAATGTCCTCGATGAGAGGCCTGTCCGGGTTCCTTCTTACAACGTTTTTATCCCTGTAGGTGAGACCGGGTATATCCGAAAATTCACCCCTGTCCTGAAGAGCGTTCACCAGTTCAACCATGGTTTCTTCTCCCTCCCCCCTGACAACAAAGTCAACGAACGGGAATAGCTCAAGGGTTTCAACATCGGTGAAGGAGAAGTGGGGTCCGCCCGCAACGGTTGCCGCGCCATGATTCTTAGCGATCTCCAGAACCCTGAGCGCGTCCAAGTAGGCTGGTGTTGCTCCGGTGGCGCCGACCACATCGGGCTTCCACCTCCTTATTTCCTGTTCGATGTCGTCGAAGCCGAGGTTTAGAGCCTGCGCGTCTACTATCCTTACCTTTACTCCCTCTTTCTCGAGTGAGGAGGCGAGGTAGGCGAGGCCTAGGGGTGGTGAGGTTGTGCCCAGAACGTTGAGAATGGCTGAGACCGATGGGGGAAACACGAACATAACACGCATCTAGGCGCCCCCTTCAGTGCACAACGTGTTCAGCTTTTATGTGTTCTTCTTTGAGTTTGTAGAAGAGTTTTCTGTTGTATATGCAGCCCGGGTCCGGAGCCCTAACGTCGCCGAAGTATCCGTAGGCTCTCGCCCTGCATCCTCCGCACACATCCCTGTACTCGCATGTTCTGCAGGCTCCCCAGAGGTTGTCCCTGTCCCTAAGGACTTGAAGGAGTGGGTGCTTGTCCCAGATGTCCTCGAACCTCTCCTCCCTGAGGTTTCCGAGCTTTATGGGCAGGAACACACACGGCTGCAGCGAGCCCTCCGGTTCGAGGGCGGCGTACATCCTGCCGGCGCCGCAGCCGCCTATGAAGTCACCGAGGTTCGCGAGTTGACCGGTTAGCGTCGGGTTGTAGAAGTGGCCGGGTATGATCTTCCTCTCAGCGTCCTTCTCCTCCTGTAGGGCGACTCGGGCGAACTGAGGTGCTGTTGAGAGGTACTGGAGTTTCCCCCCGCTCCTCAGCCTGTTCCAGAGGAGTTTTAGGAGTTTCTCTCTCTCTTCGGGTGTTAGGTCGTTTTCAACCATGAAGTGCCCCCTGCCCGTCGGAACAAAGTTGAAAATCATGTACCAGTCAACGCCTAGCTCCTCACAGAGGTCAGCGATCTTGGGGACCTCCTCGTAGTTCATCTTCGTGGCTGTGGTTGACACCTCAACGAAGAGACCGTTCTCAACGCAGTTTCTGATACCCCGAAGTGTCCTCTCGTAGGCGCCGGGTATGCCTCGAAAGCTGTCGTGGGTCTGGGCGCTCGCGCCGTCGAGGCTTATCTGAACGAAGCCGGCGCCGAGGTCCGCGAGCTTCTTCGCCACCTCCCTGGTGATGAGGGTTCCGTTCGTTGCTATGGCTGTGAACACACCGTTTTCTCTCAGCCTCCTCATGGTGTCGAAGAGGTCTTTCCGCAGCAGGGGTTCTCCCCCCGAGAACGCGACAGCCGTCACACCGGCGTCCGCAAGCTCGTCCGCGACTCTGAGCGCCTCCTCTCCGCTGAGCTCGTTGGGGAGCGGTTTGCCCGCCGAGGCGTAGCAGTGTTTACACCTCAGGTTGCAGGCGTAGGTGTAGTCCCAAACGATGAGGAAGGGCGCCCCAGGGACAAACGGTTTCCTCACACCGTACTTGGCTATCCCCTTAACCACGTCAACGAGCCCCGTGCACCAGTACGGGTCACTGAACCTTGTTTTCAACTCCTCTTCCGAGACTCCGAAGGCGGCGCCCCCCTTGTTCACCGCCCACCGGACTATGGGGAGCGCTATGTGACTGCAGGTGAAGCAGGCTCTGTCTCTGAGCCCTGAGAAAAGCTCTAGGGCGACGTTTAAGCGACTTTTCCCGTCTTTTTCACACTTTTGTGTCAATCTTCTTAGCAAGAAACGAACAAATCTGTTATCGATTGTGGATTTCAAAACCTCTATGGAAGAGGTTATACTACTCGTTTTTACACCTCCTACCAACTCTTCGGTTTTTAGCCCCTTGAAGAGATTGTAATTTTAGGAAGCGCGTATGAATTTTTCCGTGTTTTAGTTTAAAGTTATATGGCTATTCAACGATATTTTTCTTCTATCAAAAGAAATATTTAAACATTTTTGTTTTAAAAAGTTTATAAAATAAAAGTTTCGAATCTTTAAATAGTTTCCCACCCATAGTTATCCAAAAAAGAGTTCCAGCATCAAAAACGAAAAATGAGACCCACCCAAGCTAGGGTTTTGGTAAACCTTCATTAATAATAGGTTTGCGGCTATTAAAACTAAACAAGGTTAAAGGTCTACGTGTTTCAAAGTGCCGCACTGAATGCTCTTCGTTCGAGTAAAAATGCTGTTTTGTCAGTGTATAGTATGGTTTACTCTTCCTAACTCATTAGCGGGCTTGATGTTAAGGGTAAAGGGTGGGAGGAGAGAGTTCTAGGGCTGTTATAGTCTCTTGGGTAGGTTTCGATTGTGCAGCTTCACGGCTGCAAAGAAGAAGATCACGGTAAACAACACCAGTACCGCCACGTCCACGTAGACCGGGAAGTATCCTATTCCCTGGGTTGCGTATCTGGCCAGGTCTGTGAAGTAGGTTAGTGGTGAGAACAGCGCGAGGGTCTGCCCCCATCCCGGCATCTGTTCAAGTGGTATGAAGATCCCGCTTATGAATATCAGTGGAAACTTGAGTAGCGACGCCAGCATCATAATGGTTGACGGCATGGACGAGGGGGGCGTTGACAGCAATCCTCCGAGGCTGGAGAAACAGAGGGCTGCGAGTATTATGCCTCCCACCAGTATCGGAAGACTCGCCACGGTTGCCCCCATGACTACTCCAACCACGAGTGGCACGACGGAAATCAGGATTCCGAAGAGGAGTGAGGCCATTACGTCTCCGAGTATGATTGTTGACACGGACACGGGGGTTGACACCAGCCTCTCGAGTGTTCTCATCGTCGTTTCCCAAGGTGCGATAACCGGGCTCACCGCGGTCGATGTGAAGAAGAGCGTCATCGCCATCAGGCCCGCAACCAGCGTGTTTATGGGAATGCTTCTCCCTATGGAGAAAGCCAGATACAGGAAGAGAGGGATAAGCACGCCAAAGATGATCACCGGCCCCTTGAGATAGTATATGCGGATGTCCTTCTTGGCTATGACGAGCGCACGTCTGAACTGCGTTACGTACTCCTTCCTAAGCATCATACCCGGCCTCCTGCTCCTTTATGAGCTTAACGAATATGTCCTCCAGTGTGGGTGCTAGGGTTTGGAGGGTTACTATTCGTGAATCGGTTTCCCTAGCGTACTCAACTATGTGTGTTATAACTTCGGAGGGGCTGCTCGTGTAAAGTCTGACCTTGTCCCCGAGCTTTCTCACCTCTCTGACGTAGGGGACTTCCGCTAGCGCTTCGAGGTCCGCCGGCTTGGTGAAGCTGACCTCCACGGAGTTTAATCCTCCGATTCTGCTTCTCAAGTGTTGGGGCCTGTCGATTGCGGCTAACCTTCCGTGGTTTATGATGGCGATCCTGTCGCAGAGAAGATTCGCCTCCTCTATGTTGTGCGTGGTCAGAAAGATGGTTGTACCCTTCTTGTTGAATTCTCCCAGCATGTTCCTTATGAGCCTGGCGCTCTGAACGTCGAGCGCGGTTGTCGGCTCATCCAGAAACAGAAGTGGCGGGTCGTGTATCAGGGCCATGCATATTATGAGTCTTTGCTTCATCCCCTTTGAGAACCCTTTAACTTTTTCGTCTTTTCTATCGTAGAGGTCGAACCTCCGGAGCAGCTCTGTGGCTCTTTCTTCCCTCTCCTTTTTTGGGACGCCGTAGAGCTCGCCCATGAGCATCAGGTTGTTCCAGGCTGAGAGGTCTATGTACGCGTTCGACGTTTCAGGCACAATTCCGAACGTTTCCTTAGCCTTCAGGGTCTCTCTTATGATGTCGTAGCCCATCAGGCTGGCGGTTCCCTCGTCGGGCTTGATTACACCGGTGAGCATCCTGATGGTAGTGGTCTTGCCGGCACCGTTTGGCCCGAGGAAGCCGAAGATCTCACCCATCTTCACCTCGAAGCTGATGTGGTCGACGGCTCTTAATTCACCGTAGTTCTTGGTTAGGCTGTTGACCTCAACGGCGTTCTCAGACATGACGAGTTGTTCCTCCTTCCTGCTCTTCCCTGAGCCTTCTTGTCTCCTCTTTCACTCTTTTGAGTTCTCTCTCGAGCATCTTCAGGTAGTCCTCGAGGATTTCTATCCTCTCCTCCTTTGTTAGGAACTCGGTAAAGCCTTCTTCCGGATCGGATTTCGGGTAGTGGTTCTGGCACCCGCACACGCCCGTTGCCGTGCGTATCACGTTTGTGTCGATTCTACACATCAATCCTCACCTTCTTTTTTTAACAGATTAACCACTATTTTTTTCCTCTTTAGCTTCCACACCTTCTGGGGTGCGCCTCCTCCCTCTTCTCTGTAGTCTGCGACCTCTATTATTCCCCCGCTTTTGAGTTCAGAGAGGTGGTAGTAGAGGCCTGAAGGGGTCAGCTTCTCGTTCCTCTCTATGAGATAGTTGTATATCTCTCTGGTGCTTCTGGCTCCGTCGCCTATGAAGTCGATGATTAGCCACCTCGTGGGGCAGTGAAGCACCCTCATTAGGTTTCTCAGCGTAGCAAGCCTATCGTAGTGATTGTTTTTTTCGCCCATTCTAACACCATAATATTACAGTAAATAACGGTAATATTACAATTAACATTTAAACTTTTCTAAAAATTTTGGAGGTTTGGTTGTCTCCTCCTACTCGGTTTTTTCTTTCTCCGTTTTCCTCCTATAGCAGTGGTGGCAGTGTCTCTGTTTTCTGTCGACGCTTTTCGGGTGACTTCTTTGAATTTTTGTTTTATTACTATATTGTCATAGAACGATAAATTTAAATGTTTATCCCTCCTATGTTGAAATTAGTATCTAACCACTCGAAAGGGTGAGAAAAGCGTCACCCCATGTCTATGTGAATGGAGGATTACAGAATGGCTGATTGCAATCAGAAGGGGCTCTCCCTGATTAATCTTCTCATCCCTCCCAAGATTAAGGAGATTAAGATCTCCGAGGTTCTCCCCTGCCTCACAAGCTCTGAGAGAATCAGGATTGTGGGCAGCACGGATGAGAGTCTGAGCGATCTGCTCCCCATCCTTTACCTCTACCTGCCCCAGTCAACCTACAGTAGGCAGTCGGACTCCGTAAGTTTCATGTATGAAGAACACCTTATCACCGTTTTCGGCGCCGGCAAGATAACGGTTTCAAATCTCAAGGACAGGGATGAGGCTCGGCGGGTTCTGGAGTACGTTAGGGATCTCCTCAACAGGGCGTCTATTTATCTCAGCCAGTGCGGGAACCCTCCGCAAGAGTTGGTGGACAGCAAACCCAAGGTTAGCCCCCTTGAACTCAACAAGTTTCTGCCGAAGAAGGACTGCGGGAAGTGCGGGGTGTTCACGTGCTACGGTTTCGCCGTGAAGCTAGCCCTCGGCGAGTGCAATCCCAACGATTGCCCCTACCTGAAAGGTGAAGAAGCAAAAAAGCTCAGAAAGAAGATTCACACGATCCAAATCTGAGTCCTCCATTCCGTAAGTTGCTAAAATTCCCTTAATGTGATTGGACTTGAGTAAGAGGGAGGCTTTCCTGTACAGGAGAAAAGCGGAGTTCTTCAAAGCCCTCGCGGACGAAACCAGGCTCAAAATTCTGGACTTCCTTCGGGATGGAGAGCGCTGCCAGTGCGAGATTCTTCCCTACTTGGACAAGTCCCAGTCAACGGTTTCTCAGCATCTCCAAACACTCACAGAGTCCGACGTGCTGGTCTCCAGAAAGTCAGGGCAGAGGGTAAAGTACAGGGTCAGAGACCCCAGAATATTCCAAATCCTGAAGATCGTCGACGGCATACTACTAGACCACATACGAAAAATCTCAAAAGCCACAGAGGACCTAGTTTAGCGTGTTAAACTTCTTCTAGTTTGGAGACGGGTGTTGTAAACGATGGTTGAGAAGCTTCGCCTCCTAATAGATGGTGTTCTAGAACCCAGCCTAGGATTCGCGATGGATGAAACCATAATGCTGTGTGTTCACAAATCGCTTGTTCCCAGCACGATTCACTTCTGGAGCTGCAGACCAACGCTGAGCGTGGCGGTAGAAACCTTAAGAGAGGAGGAAATCGAGGAACTAAAGCAGCGTGGCGTTGAAGTCGTGAGAAGGCACACCATCGGCCCGAGCTTCTACGCCGATGAGAAATCCATAATCTTCAGCTTCATCCTAAACACGAAGAAGCTTGATCTGCCCGAGAACATAACCGAACTCTATAGCACCCTCTACCAACCCGTAGTGAGGGCTGTAAGGTCCTATGGAGTTCCTTGCACCTATGATGGGCTCTTCTACTTGGGAAGAGGCTGGAAGCCCGTTTCCCAGTCTGGCCAATTCTGGTACTACGACGTTCTAGTTTTTCAGGGGGTTGTCTACCTCGAAACCGATGTGGATGTTCCCAACCGGCTGAACTTACTCCCCCGAGAAGTTACCTGCCTTCAGAGCCTTTACCAAGGAAGCGTCCCTAAGGAAGATTTCATTCGGAACACCTGTCTGAAAATCAGAGCCGAACTCGGAGTGGAACTCGTTAGAGGGGACCTAACATGGGAGGAGGAAGCGCTTCTCAAGAGGGTTCTCAAATCCAAGTATCACTCAGAGAGATGGCTTCTTTACGGAATCCCTCCTCTAGCCTATGGAAACCTGCTAATCGAAGTACTGACCGCAAACCCACCAACAGAAACGTGTGCGGAAACCGTAGAAAACGTAAAGGAAGCCATAAAACTCTCACAAGAAGAGGATAGAATCGAACTCAGAGTTTGGAGGAGAGGGGAGGCAAGGCCCCCAGGCACTTTTGTTTCCTCAGGACTGGTAGAGGCCGCCAAGAACTCCCGGATTCCAGCTGTGACAGTCAACGGCATTCTGAAGTTTAGCAGGAGGGCGCCCTCCAAGACAGAAGTTCTGGAGAGCATCCGAGAGGAGATCAAGAAGATCAGATGATCCCCGGAGAGCCCTGTGAAACAGGAATGAAGCTCCAATTGGGATAGTGATACACCGTCTCCTTTTGCTGCGGACTGTGCGTGACTTTTCTAGGAGGTTTTTTCTTCTTGGTAGAGTTCTTTGAGGAATCGTTCGGCGGTTTTTATGAATTGTTCAACCTTTTTTCCGTTTGTTTGATAGTAGTTCCACTTGCCCTCTATTCTCCCCTTTATGAGTCTGGCTTCTTGGAGGAGTTTTAGGTGGTGGGAGATTGTCCCTTGGGAGATGTCTAGGGCCACGTTTAGCTCGCAGACGCACATCTCTCTGGTTGCAAGCATTTTCAGAATCTTCAGCCTGTTAGGGTCGCACATGGCTTTGAACAGGAGTGGCCCGAACCTGCACAGGGTGGTTTCGCCTATCTGGTCCGCCATCTTTCTGAGTTCGTCTGCGTATTTCTTACACTTGGCTGTGCACTCGTCCTCCTCCATTAAACGTGCGAGGCGTTCCATCGAACATCAACCTCAATTTGATATTTTTCAATTTGAAACGATAAACTTAAATATATTTATGTCTTACTGTTCACGCCGTGAACTAGGAGACTCCACTCACCAACCGAATCCTAAGCGCTGCTCAAGATTTATTCCTCGGGGCGAGGTATAAAACCACCGCTTGAGGAGCCAAAAGCAGCTGCGAACCTGCAGCAATTAATAGATCTATGGGAAGGAAAGGTGCAAGAGCAGTTCCGAACCAAAGTGTGTGAGAAGAAGTTGATGTCTGAGCAAGAGGCACAGAAACTCTCACTGCTTGACAGGTTTCTCACGTTGTGGATCTTTCTAGCTATGGCCATAGGAGTTCTGCTGGGAGCATTGTTCCCTGAAGTCTCCGGGTACCTCAACGAACTCAGTCTCGACACCGTGTCACTTCCCATTGCTATAGGCCTCATATGGATGATGTATCCCCCTCTGGCGAGAGTAAAGTACGAGGAGCTCTCAAGACTTTTGGGGGCGAAGAAAGCCTTTGGGGGTTCCCTCGTTCGGAACTGGATCATCGGTCCGGCGCTAATGTTTGTTTTGGCGTGGATTTTTCTGCCGGGTCTTCCAGAGTACCGGATGGGGATTATAATCGTTGGCCTCGCCCGCCGCATAGCGATGGTTCTCGTCTGGAACCAGCTGGCAAATGGGGACAGCGAGCTCTGTGCTGTTCTTGTCGCTTTAAACTCCGTGTTTCAGATGTTCATGTACTCGATACTCGCCTACCTGTTTATCACTCTCATACCCTCGTGGCTCACCGGGATACCTACCTTGTTCGTGGAGTCGAGATGGTTGCTCGGATTCCTGGGCGTGCCGAGCTGGTTACTCAACCTAACGGGGACGGCTACTGTGAGCATTTCGATTGTGTACATAGCTAAGGGGGTTCTGATTTATCTTGGGATACCCTTGGCTGCGGGTATGATCACTAGGTACCTTTTGGTTAGGAGGAGAGGGAAGGAATGGTACGACGGCTACTTTGTTAAAGAAGCTTGCTCCAACCGCTCTGGTGGGCCTCCTCTTCACCGTCGTTGTGATGTTCTCTCTGCAGGGTGAAAAAATCGTTAACCTACCATACGATGTGCTCAGGATTGCGGTTCCCCTCATATTATACTTTGTTTTGATGTTTCTCGTGTCCTATGTTATGTCCTGGCGGCTAGGATTTACCTACGAGGATACAGCGACCATATCCTTCACCGCTGCTAGCAACAATTTCGAACTCGCAATAGCCGTTTGTATAGGCGTCTTCGGAATAGCTTCGGGCCAAGCCTTCGCCGCGGTCATAGGGCCACTAATAAAGGTCTCCGTGATGATAAATCTGGTAAACGTTTCTTACTGGCTCAGAAGAAAACTGTTCCGAAAGGAGATAACCCCGATCCCTGAGGAAGTAATCAAGTGACGCGATTGAAAAAAGGAAAAAACTTTTCGCGGCATCCCCCTCTTCTTCCTTTCTTCTTTAGTCTTCAGAAAGGTGTCAGCCCAAAGTGGGTTTTTCCGCTTTAGCGTCTGGTAGGCAGTTTCCTCATGTAGAATTTGTGTCCCTCGTATTCGAGTTCTATGAGCTTTCCTTCTTTAATCAATTCGTTTATGACATCCCAGCGTGTTTCGGCTTTTTCTAAGAACTTTTTTATGGCTTCTTCGCGCATGGGGTGGACAGAGGTTATGCTCAGTAGGTCCTCCACGACATTCCCCGTTAGGGCGAAGGCGTCTCCCTCGTATCCGATCAGGTATTCCACTCTGCCTTTTCCGAGTTTTCCGCTGAATTTTTGGTAGGCAATATTAATGAAGTGCTCGTCTGCGGGTTTCACCCAATCCTCCGCCGGAGGCCGCGTGGGTATCGCGACGTAGGCTCTGTCTGGTTTAAGCTCGGACAAAAATTCAGCGATGAAGGTGATTTCTTCCTTCTTGGCGTTGACTCCCTCGATGAGCATTGTTTCTGTGAGGATATCGCCGTCAAACTCTTCGGCGAACCTGAGCATACCACTCAGAATGTCATCCAGTTTGAGCGAGCTGTGCGGCCTGTTCACCCTAAGCCAAATATCCTCACTCACAGCGTCGAGTTTCAGGGAAACCAGATCCGCTTCCGACAGGTCCTCCCTAACATCGGGCCTGTGGATGAGTGAAGCGTTGGTTATGACGGCTATCCTTATGCCGAGTTCCCGCAACATGGAGATTTCCCTGCCGAGTGCTATGTCCAGAGTGGGTTCACCGTCGGGCACAAAAGTCAAATAGTCTATTTTTTCTTCTCTCTCCCTAGCCTCTTCAACGATTCCCACCACGGCTTTGAAAACGTGTTCCGGCCTGTAGAAGCGCCGACGCTCAACCCTCTCCTTTATGGTGGCACCCAGCTGGCAGTACACGCAGGAGTAGGTACAAACCTTAGCGGGAATATTGTTTATCCCAAGACTGCGCCCCAATCGCCTCGAAGGCACAGGACCAAAAACTATAATAATACTCGCCTCCATCCATTTCAAACGTCTTCAAAACCTAAAAAATTCTAACCTTAAGACTAAAGTTAACTCTTCCACATTCAGTTACTTATTTTAATCCCGAATTAGATTGTGAGCACTAATCCTGACCCGTTTGCGACGTATCTTTCCCCCACAGTTTTTTTGATTATTTCTTTTGCGTCGTCGGAGGTGCAGTGGCATGGGGAAACCCTCTGTACCCCGAGCTTTTTCAGGTAGTCCGCTATGGGTTTTGCTGCGCTTCCCGAAACGTGGAATCCTCCGATAACCCCGTAAACCCTCGGGTCACCGCTCGACTCCCGCGCCCTTTCGATAATCCTTATCACTCCGGGGTGTGAACA
>JAUQYY010000024.1 GCA_030587505.1 Candidatus Sigynarchaeota archaeon | reverse complement strand
GCCCATATCAGGCTGGATCAACAGGATACCGGTCAGCATGGCCGCCAGCAGCAGAGGTTTCAGCGTGTCAAAAAACCGTATCCTGACCATATCCGCCTTACGCACCAGGTATCCGGCCATATAGATAATCACCATTATCTTGACCACCTCGACTACCTGGAAATTCACAAAGCCAAGTGTTATCCAGCGGGCGCTACCATTGACACTACGGCCGATACCGGGAATAAATACCAGCAGGCGGTGGTCCTAGGACTCCTCGGCATACTCTACGGTGACGCCATGAACAGGCACGAGGAGGCGGCGCGCCTATACCTGAAAAGCGGGGAACTCTTCAGGGAACTGGGTGATGTGAGCGAGGCGAGGGACAAATATGTCTGGGCGTTTCAAAGCTATCTGAACGCCGGCATGGTTGAGATGGCCGAGAAGCTGATGGACTCGATAAATAAAAATTTTCCAGAAAACGGCCAGCAATACTACCTTTAACAACACCGCGTTCAATGAGGATTGCTAATTTTTGTAAGGGATGGCTCGTTTAACACAGGCGCTAGTATGCGAATCCTGTTTCTGGCTGTCTGATTATCTCGTCGCCAACAATTAGTGCCAGGAGTTTTCCTTCTTCCTGGGCGGTTCTGATAATGTTTAGAATCTCTTCCCTTTTTGGCGGGAACCATATTTTCGAGCCCTGCGTGACCCTTCGCAAATCGTTGATGTTTAGTGTCTCGTTTTTCTGGAGCGCCCTTTCCAAGGCTTCGACGATCAACTCTTTGGCTTCGGGCTTCCCGAATGAAACCAGCCTATCCGGGGTTAGGACCGCGAGAATTATTCCCTGGTCAATCACCTTGGTCAGGTAGCTGTATAACTGCTTAACACTGAACTCGCTGCCCTTAGCGATTTCGGAGAGTTCAAGTTCCTGCTGCTCCTTTAAGAGTTTCACGATTTTTTTGATAAGCGGGAACATGAAGGAGTTTTCGAAGAAGTTAACTCCATAAATTCCTAGGAAGAGTAGTAAAAGTAGGGTCAGCCCACCTATACCCTGCTGCACGTACACGAAAGTGTTCGTTAGAAAAAGCAGCCAGGGCTGAGCAGTGGAAATGGTCTGAATGTATAGGTATCTCTCAGCGGCGAAGATTAAGGGTGTGAATATCGACAAGCGGGCCAAATTGAACCTCTTGAAGAGGAGCAAAACAGATTTTAGAGTAACATACACCGGAATTACAATCCACAGCCTCGGGGATGCGATTGATCTGCTAAACAGCCAGTAACCCAATAGTGGAGGCAGCGTGACAGGGGGCCCGATGTAGTATACGGTGGTGTAGATTCCGAATGTACTCTCGTAAATCAGATTCGCTGAGTGGAAGTAGTATACCGTCTGCCACGAAACGAAAAAGGTGCCGAACAATCCTAGCGCTTCCAGTGTGAGGAAAACAATCGAATATGTCAGGAGGCTTTTGTTCACATCCAACTATGAAACCTTCCCTTCTAACAAAAATTTAGTGGTAAAACATCGCGTGAAAAACATAAATTCCTTTCAAACCATATTAATCCTCTAGAGAGTAATATAGCTTTCTGAAAGCCTTGAGCCCTTATTCACACTCACCGTACCTCGTTTTCATCTACCTCAACAATTAGGAGGGTTAATTTTACTTTTTGCGTCCCTTTGGTTGGTTTTCCTAAGTCCGGTGTGAAAACCTGAAGGGTTTGAAGCTAAAAAAGTTTTATTCCTCCTTTAAGCGGAGCTTTTCGGAAAAATCGGCGGTTCGCCTTCCAAAACGAATTATGGTGTAGGTCGGATTAGAGTAGGGTTTCTTCCTAGACTCCCGTTTTTCCTTTCCTTCTTATGGATTCCAGTAGTCTTTGGTACTCCGTTTTTGCTCCCATTCTTTTCCTTAGTCCGACCGGCTTTCCTTCGAAGTCTGGTTTTGGGGGTTTCAATTCGGTGGATCTGAGTACCTCGGCTAGGACGAAAAAGGCTTCCATTGACGGGTTTCTTCTCTTGAGGCTGTAAATCTTCTTGTTTAGTTCGTCTATTTCGTCTTCGTCCATGGCGAGGAAGTTCGCTGATAGGAGCGCCCAAATGATGTTTCCGTCACCGTCCATCCCGTATAGGTCGAAGTCCTTCTCCCCGGTTTTGCTCGTTCTCGATATCTGGGTGATTTTTTCGATTGTCTCCTCGTCGAATGTGCCGCCTCGTCTCAGACCCAATTCGTTGAGAACAAATATCACCTCAAGCGTGGGAATATTCTCCCTGAGTTTGTCTACGTACGCGTACAGGTTTAGCTTCTCCTCGTTACCCATTTTTGAGAAGTTTCGGGCGATGAGCATCCACACAATGTTTCGGTGCTTGTCCCGCCCAATAATGTCAACCCTCCCTCCCAGAATCTCCTCGTTTCTAGACACATTGCCGGTTTTTTCCACGAGTGAGCGGTGAAAGGTTGTGTCTCTGGAAAGGTAGCTGCTTATCAGATACTCTTTAAAACTACTGGGAAGAACTGCTCTTTCAAAGTCCTCGATCGATAGGATGCTGTCCACGCTTTTCTTTAGAACCTGGGGAATCGGCTGCCTGTAGACATAGTATTTTTTGATGTCCTGCACTATTCTTTTGGCGTGTTCCGCAAGAATCGGGGCGAAACGGTAAAGAGCGTCACCATCCTCCTTGTTCACAACGAAGCTTAGTGTACCTATTCTAACTCCCCCTCTGGCGTTTTCGTCCGGTATGGAGAAGTAGAACACGAAGGCGCTCTTCTGTTCCTCCTGGAAGGGGATTATCGATTCTCCTTCGTCAACCTGCTGACTGAGTGAGAGTGAACCCACCATACTCTTCAGAGCTATCTTGTCCGCGGTGGTCTTATCCATTCCCTTAAAATAGATGCTTGTGGGGCCTATCTCTTCGTCGAAAATGGCGAAGCAAACACCCCGATTCTCAAACAACAAATCACTTCCTCTACTTGCCTAAGTTATAACCCGCACGCGTGTGACTTAAATATTTTCTTAAATTTCTGGTTCAAAAGGTAAACATTTTTTTATAAATGCCCTCAACATAGATATAAATCTTAAGCTGATTAGAAATGTTACGCTTCGGCACGGCTGGAATACCCATAACCACCACACATAGAAGCTCCATAGACGGGGTAAAGCGGGTAAGGGAACTGGGGCTCGACGCCATGGAGCTCGAATTCGTTTACGGAGTGAAAATGAGCGAAACACTCGCCCAGAGGATAAGAGAGGTGGCGAAACAGGAGAGGGTTCACCTAACGGCGCACGGACCCTATTACATCAATCTGAACTCACGCAGAAAGGAGACTGTTCGAGCTAGCATCAGCAGGATACTGAAAACGGCCAGAATCGCCGAGATTGCTGGCTGTGAGTCCATAACCTTTCACGCGGCAACCTACGGGGGAGCCAAACCAGAATCAGTGTACGAAACCGTTAAGAGCCGCCTAGCCTCAATCGTTAGGATTCTCAGGGACGTTGGAAACGACGTTCTGATAAGGCCCGAAACCACGGGCAAACCGAGCCAGTTCGGCTCCCTCGAGGAGCTGGTAAAACTGAGCCAGGAACTGGAACAGGTTCTTCCCGCCGTCGACTTTGCACACCTACACGCGCGCACAAACGGAGGGGCAAGCAGGTACAAACACTTCGAATCCATCCTCAACACGCTGGAAGAAGGCCTGGGGCGAGAGGTTCTCGACAACATGCACATTCACATTTCAGGAATAGAATACTCCCCCAAGGGTGAGAGACGACACACCACACTTCTAGAATCCGACATAAACTACCATGAACTAGTGAAATCGTGGAAAGACTACAGGATAAGAGGAGTAGTGATATCCGAGAGCCCCAACATAGAGTTTGACGCCCTACTTCTGAAAAAGATTTATGAGTTACTCTAGTCATGAATTAACGGGGAGGGAACCCAAAATGAGTAATCCGCTCTCCTTTAAAAACCCCGAGATACCCTTCACCAAGAGTGGGTCTAACATCATTGCCTCCGCCCCCGGTAGAGCCGACTTCCTAAACACCCACCAGGACTACAAGGGATTGCCCGTTGTACCCGTCGCCCTAAACCTCAGAACCTATATGTCCGGAGAATTCCGAGACGATAACGTTTTTGAAATAAGATCGCTAGACTTCCAGAGGGAAGGATTAGAGTTTCAGGATATGTTCTCCCTCGGTGAGGTGGAATACCTCAGGGAGGGATGGTTCGGGAACTACTTTCGAGCCATAGTCAAAATTCTGGAGAAGAGGGGACTGTCAAGAAAACTCAGGGGGATGCGCATCCACATCAAGAGTCAGGTTCCCATAGCTTCGGGACTCGCCAGCAGCGCAGCGCTCGAGGTTGCCTTCGCCACCCTCCTGAACAGGATGTGCAAACTCAACTACAAACCGAGACAGCTGGCTGAACTGGCCTACGAGGCGGAGAATGTGGAGCTGGGCATACCCTGCGGGCGTCTCGACCAGTACGGTTCAGCATTTGGAGGTATAATAAAACTGGACTGTAAACCCCCCTATAGAGTTGAGAAACTTCCGGTGAGAGACCTCACCTTCGTCATCCACTACTCTGGCGTCAAGCACTCAACAGCCGAAATACACCCAAGGAGGCAGAGAGAGATCGACGATGGGCTAAAAACCCTCATGGAGAGCAGCGAGGTCCCTGACAAGCTAAAAAGAAAGTTGGGGTACAGGTACGACGAACCGGACTGGGAAAACATAAGCGAGGAGGAAATAAGTCCGTACCTAAACATGCTGTATGACGATGTGGCCGATCGGTTCCGCTTCACCCTTAGAATGCAGAGATCAACGGAAATAGCCCTCGAAACCTTCAAGGGTAAGAAGCCGAAAGAGAAAACTCCCACCATGGACAAACTGTGGGAAAGAATTGAGAGCAAATCCTCAAACATCGAGATTCTGGGAGAAATCATGAACTACCAGCACGAACTCTTAAGAGACCTCTACCACGTGAGCATAATAAAACTCGAAAAAATCCGAGACGCCACACTGGAGGCGGGAGCACTCGGAACAAAGATCTCGGGGGCAGGAATGGGAGGCAGCCTGATCTCACTAGTCCACCCCGAAAAAAGCGAAATCGTTCTGGAAGCCGGAGTATCCGCCGGAGCAAAACAGGGATGGATCTCCGGCATAGGCGAAGGAGCAAAAATCCATTAACTCCGCAGGAAATAAGCTTCTTAGAAGACGCGGGAAAATTATTAAATGACCATTGCCATAGTAGGGGTTGAATTCACCCACACCGAGGTGGTTTACCATGTTAATGTTCACACCTGGACCCACGGAGGTTCACCCCCGGGTTCTTCAGGCCATGGCCAGACCCTTACAGAACCCCGACTTGGATCCCGATTTTTTCACTTTTTATGACGAATTGTGTGAAAAGGTTAAGAGAATTCTGAGAACTCGCAGCGATGTTATCCTGCACTGCGGGGAGGCAATCATCGGTCTTGAGGCTGCTGTGGCGAGTCTGGTTGCACCCGGAGAAAGGGTTCTCGCAATGTCCTCAGGAATATACGGAGACGGTTTCGCCAATTTTGTGCGAATGTACGGAGGAACACCCGTAACAGTCAAATTCCCCTACGATGAAATAGTTAAACCGGAGGAGGTGGAGCGAACCCTCGAAAAGGAAAAGGATATCGAGGTGGCAACCCTCGTGCACTGCGAAACCCCCAGCGGAACCCTTAACCCGCTCAGGGAGATAGGCAAGGTATGCAGCGACCACGGTGTGATCCTCGTAGTCGACGCGGTTAGCAGCGTTGCAGGGGTTCCAGTCGAAACAGACGAGTGGAACGTTGGAATATGTATTGTAGGCACCCAGAAGTGCATAAGCGCCCCACCAGGCGTCGGCATCCTCTCAGTAAGCGAGGCCGCCTGGGAGAAGATGGAAAAACGGGACAAGAAAAACCCCATAAAAGGATTCTACCTCAATCTACTCTCCTGGAAGAGAGACTGGTTCGAAAACAGGGAATTTCCATACACGCACACAGTCTCCCTACTATACGCCCTCGATGAGGCGTGCAACCTCATCCTGGAGGAAGGACTGGAAAATGTTTATGCTCGACACGAAAAAGTAGCTTCCGCCACGAGGCGCGCGGTTCAGGCGATGGGCCTGGAACTGTACCCCCGGGAGGAGGATTACTGCTCAAACACGGTAACCGCCCTCAGGCTACCCGGGGGGATAAGCGACGAAGAGCTGAGAAGCCGCATACTGCAAAAGTACGGCGTGATGATTGCCGGAAGCTGGGGGGAACTCAGAGGAAAAGTTATCCGCCTGGGACACATGGGATACAACGCATACCTTCAAAAAACAATACAGGCTGTCTTCGCTCTGAGCGAGAGCCTCAAGGATCTCGGATTCGAAAACAGAACAGAAGACGCAATAAAAACACTAAAAGACAATCTATAAACAAAACAACCTAAAGAATGACGAAGGTATGGAAAAATACTGTTGGTGTGAAGCTAGGATGCCTACAGCTTTAAAAACGGGTCCGCTAACCGCTTTCACCCCTCTACTCTTAAAAGTTTGATATCCTCTTTTTTAGTATCTGGAGGAGAGATTGTGAAACGTTTTTCTGGAAAGCAGCCACCCGAATACTGCCTCCCTAAACTGATAAGAGCAGAAACGGTTTAGGTTGTAAAAAAATAAAAAAAGAGTTTTGGTATGGTTTGTTTCGTGTCGCTTAGCTGAAGTACGCCGCGGTTTCTTCTTTCCAGAGATACCAGATGATGATGATGCTGATGACGATCATTGGAATGCCGATGATGGCTCCAGCGATTGTTATTGTCAACAGAATACCGCCGATGAGTCCAAGGATGTTAATGATAATGGCTAATATTCTCGCCCACTCTTTGAGGGACAGGAGTCCGGCGCCACCAATGATGTAAAGGATACCCCAGATGATGTCTATGATTGGCATTATGGCTTCCAAGCCGGTCGGAAAGAGGATAAAGGCTCCCAGAGAGATAAACCCTGAAATGAGAACTAGAATGCCCCAGATGATCATCAGAATCGCTAGTATGGTTACTCCGGTTGGTCTTTCACCCATTTTCGATTACCTCTTGAATTTGTTGTATTTTTATAAAGTTAGGCGTAAGGGCTACTTTATAGCCTCTGGCAAGCCCGAGGTCTTTAAAAAGTTTACCCAAGGCAAATTAAGGGTTTTCGTCTATAGTCGAATCAATGTATTTTCACAAAGTTTTTAACAGTATTTAAGCAATAATCATCTTTATTTTATAAAAATATATGAATATTTTAAAACAATTTCTGACAAGACCATCAGAAGACAATTGGCAACAACACGGTACAATTACATTTTTTGGCTTTCGCATAGAAGGAAACGAGTAGAAAACCTAGCACGTGCCCTTGTAAACGTAGATGAGGAAACTCGGCGAGAAACTGGGCGCCCCGGCGGTGAAAAATCATTGTCAAACTCGGGCAGA
>JAUQYY010000019.1 GCA_030587505.1 Candidatus Sigynarchaeota archaeon | reverse complement strand
GGCAAACATTCAGAAGAAGACGAGTTATTAACTGTTTTTAATGGGTGTGTGAAATAAATATATCTTGGGGTTTGAAGGCATGAAAAATGTTTTTAGAAATTTTTGAATATTTTTAAAAGTTATCGGGCTTTGTACTGGTTAAATATAAATGCGTTTTTTGGGATAGTTTCAGTGTGGAAAGCGATTAAAGGGATGGTTGAATTGTCTGTTGGCAGTGAGCTTGTTCTAGAAGCTATCGCGGAGAGTATAAGGCGTGAACCGGTTCTTATGGATCAGGTTCCGGGGCTTATCACAAGGTACTCCGCGGAGTACGCTAGAAAAAAGTTTAATCTTGACGTAGAAGCGGAGACATTAGAGGAGCTCTGGAAGCGCCTCGCCGAGGTTGGGGTGGAACACCCGGAGGTCGCCGCCGTCTACGGCATATGCAAGGCTGAGAGCACAATTATCGGCGCCGTGGGAGTGATGTCGAGGCGTATCGCCAAGGGAATTCCAAAGGTTATCATTGAGAAAACAGGATTAACGGAGCACTTGGAGGGGGCGAAGGATCTGTACGATGTCCTAACAAGGTACAAGAGTATACTGGTTGGGATAGGGCACATGAAGGAGGAAGAGATGACAATCACAGACAGGGGTGACAATGAAGTCGAATTAAAACTCGAGAACTGCTTCTTCGCAGACGCTTGCACCTCTCTGAACGAGGAGGGAGTCTACTACATTCTGGGAAGCATCCCCTGCGCCGGGGCGCTCGTCTTCGCCGGAGTAGGAGAATCAATCCTAGAGAGAAGCTTCGACGTTAGGGTTGGAGACTACAGGCCACCCAACTGCAGGGTAAAAATCTTCGAACTCTGACACGAAACCAAGAAGTGGTGTGGACGCGGAAAAACTCGGAGAGTATGAAAAATATGAGCCTCGATCCCTTTTTTCCTCGGTGACCGCTAACTGCTTGGACTAGGGGGAGTACTGTCTGAGGTAGCCTTCGATGTACTTTCTCACCCTGTCCGCGGGCTCGTAGACGCCGAAGTGCCCCTCGCAGAGAATGTCGGGCTTCAGGCTGAGGAGCTTCTCCATGGACCGCCTGTACTGTTCAAGGTCTGCTCCCCACTCTGGGATGAGAGGCCCGTGAATGTCCTGCCCAAAAAGTACACGCTTTCCCTTGATGTCCACAACCACGGATATGCTGCCGGGCGTGTGTCCCGGCGTGTGTAGGAGGTTGAATTCGAGCTTGCCGAAGGTTAGCCGGGTTTCCGGCTGGTTCAGCTTAACATCAACGGGGCAGGGTTCCAGGGTTATTCCATATGCTTTGGCTCCCGTCAGGAACTGTTCTCCCTCCTCTATGTCTTTTGCGTCTAGCTCGTGTGCGATGATGCTGCAGCCGTAGTCTTTTCTGAACCTCGCAGCGGCGCCTATGTGGTCTATGTGCTTGTGCGTGAGGATTAGCGCCTCAAGGTTTTTTGGGTCGAAACCCAGCGATTCAATGTTCCTTACCAAGAGATTGTAGCTAGACCCCGCGCCGGAGTCTACGAGGACGAGCACGCCTTTTCCGCAGTCCACCAGATAAACGCTGCAGTCTTCACTGAGTGTGATCGATGAGCCTCCTATGAGGTACACACCATCATGCACCTGAAACGGTTTACCCAACCATTACACCTCCGAACCGGATGCGGTATAAAACGTTAACAAACTCCGTGAAAAAGGGAAAGGGAGACTTCCCATTTTCGGGGTTATTTGCCCGGCTTGGGTAGGATTTGTTTCGCTGGTACGCCGGCCCACACGGTGTTCGGGGGGATTTTCGTGTCTCTCGGCACGAAGGAGTACGCTCCGACAACGGCTCCTTCGCCTATTTCAACCCCTGGAAACACAACGGAGTGTACTCCCACCACTGCTCCGTCGCCGATTTTTATTTTTTTGAGGTACAGGTTGGTTCCCTCTGAAATGTGGGGTATGATGAACGAGCCTGCCCCTCCAACCGAGCTTGCACCCATCTCCACGAGGTAGGGGTCTGAGATCCTGTACGCGGTTGCTCCTGGGCCCATCTTGCACTTTAGAAACTTGTAGACGAACCTGTTGAAGAGGGTCTGTCCCAGTGGGGGGGTTCCCATGAAGCTCGTGGCGGAGTTTGTCAGCATCACGTTTATCATCCAGTTTCTCACGTTTTCGTTTCTCATGTCAACCTCGTGGGAACCTTCCTCGACGGGTTTCAGCTGCAGTCTGGCAACCACAAGGAACGTTAGGTTGAAGATCCATTTCGTCATAATGTAGTAGACTGGGGTTAGTCCGATTAGCACGTAGAGGGGTAGATTGAGGTAATTAACCATGAAGTACGCGGCTAACATTATGGGAATCAGGCTTATCGCTCCTGCAATTGCGATGGAGGCAGCCAGTCTCCCAATAAGCCGGGGTGGACGCTTCAACTTTTCCTTCTCGATCCTGTGCATTTTTACATTACACCTCCTATCCAGCTTCAGAAACATTCGTCCAGCCTTGAACAGATATTTTAAGACTCTGTAGGAAGAATTCTTACTTCTGTAAGATATTTCAAATATGCTATAAATAGTATTCTCTTACCGGTTGAAGCGCCACAAAAACCAAGTGTTCTGCACACAGAGAATGCGAAAGGAGGGTTTCTCGGCGAAACCATGCTACTCTCGAATTGCCGGTTCACGTTTCTTGAGGGTTAAAAAACAGATAATGCGCGAATCGAGGTGGACCGATTCCTCAAGGGTTTTCTACTCGGACAATGAGCGGAGAACCTCTTCGAGGTCGGATTCTAGTGGGCCGTGCCTCTCCACTATTTTCTTAACTTCGGGGACGAAGTCTCTGAATATTTTGATGTTGCCATCCCACTTTTCAAAAATGTGAGCATACCTCTTGTTGAAAGCTTTTTCCACTTCTTTCCCGAATTTTTTGGCTTCTTCTTCCGTATCGCCGGCAACCACCACTATGAAGTTTTTGGAGAAAGTAAAGACAAGCTTCATTTCACCAATGATTATATTGATGGTGCTGAGTTCTCCAACATTCTGTTTAGCCATCTGGGAAACAGCCGAGAATAAACCCCCTAGGAGTACCGGATCGCTCTCCGCTAGTTTCAGTTTCTCAAAAGCGATGTTTAAGAGCGATTCACCCGTGTTTTTGAGAATCCAGATCGCATAAATCATACTCAATTTCCTCATGTATGATTATATTATTCTACTGTTTAACTATTTTTTTGTTTAAGACAGGTTTGTGAACCCCGTTTGGTTTGTCACGCCCACCATGTGTAGGTAATTACTTAACACTAAAACTGTTTTTTAAGCTTTTTGTAAACTTTAGTTCACGCCAAAAAATTATAGAAAAATCCGAATTTTTCAAATATTGGAAAAAATAATTAGATTACAAGTGGTTAATACAAATAACTGACCAGAATAACGGGGATAAAAAGGTGTTCTTAGGATGCGCTGAGATGGGTGGTAAAAAAAGCAGTTTGGGGGAGAAGAGAGGTGTGGAGAAAACTGTGATTCTCTCAGCGCATCCTTCGCTGGGAACACAAAGAGAAAAGATATAAAGCTATTGTGGTAAAACTATCCGCTAATCCCGAGAATCCTTAGTATTAATAATTAAAATCAGAATTCTTCTTTCGATTTTCAGTTAAAAAACCATTAATAGTTAAAAATCTCTGGAAACAGAAAAACAATCAACTCAGCAGCCTCCTACAAGAAGAAAAATAAGAATGTTCGAAAATCTCCCTTGCTGCACGAACGGTAAAGGTAATAAGAACTCGAGCTCATAAAATTACAACGGGAAACACAGAGAAACAAACACGCCAGTAACGGAGCCGCACCCGCCCCAGAATGAAGCAGGATGTCTGACCTAACCGCCAGAATCCCCATCTAAGCTCAACTCCAGAGTAGCCCTTTACCGAACACTCAAACCAAGAGTTCACCAACAGACACCCAAGAGCACAGAAGAAAACAGAGTCCAGAAGGGACAACACCAACAAAGAGGCGCCAGCCCCCGGGTGGGTGTAAAAACGGCAGAGAGTTTTAAAGGGATGTTAAAACTTTCACCGAGCAACTATTGTTGATTCGAGTCATGTTGAGTTCCATTTGGGGTTTGCACCCATATTTTTGGAGGATGCATCGTTGGGTGAATCGGAAATCCTTGAAAGCGCTGAGAGAGCGGAGAAAGAGGGAAACTACGCTCTCGCCAGCGAACTATACCTGAAAGCCGGCGACTCCTTTCAGAGGGAGGGGAAGTACACCAAGGCCCGTGACTGCTACCTCAAGGCCGCCATAAACGGGGCGGAGGGAGTCGCAAGGAAGGAAAAGAAGGATAAGCTGGGGCTCTGCTACTTCAACGCGGGTTTGGCTTTCAGCAGGCTTGAACGTCCAGAGAAGGCGGTTGGTTGCCTGGAGAGCGCAGTAAGAAACGCTAGGAATGAGCCCTGGCTTGGAACCGCTTACTTCCAGCTGGGTGTCGCCTACGACCTCCTTGGGGAGAGAGAGAAGTCCATAGAGAAACACGAGAAGGCAGTTTCCTACTTCATGAACGCCGATAACAAAAAGATGGTGGGAGTCTCATACCTAACCATCGCCATGCGGTATTTCCTCCTCAAGAAGTACAAGGCGTCGATAAAGTACTGTGAGAGAGCGGTCCCCTACCTCGAAAGAGCCCAGGCTGAGAGCTACGTCGGAGACTGCTACTACTACATGGGCTACTCCCACCAAAAGCTCAAAAAGAACATCGCGGCCATAGATTGGCTGAAGAGGGCGGCGGCCCGCTATGAGAAGGCTGAGCGCCACGAAAAGGTAGCAGCGTGCTACGCCCAGATCGGTTACTGCTACGGAGAGTTAGAGGACTACCAGAAGATGCTCGAATACTCCCAGAAGGCTATTGAAATCCTGGAGGAGAGGGGTGAAAGCTCCGTCCTCGCGAGCAGTTACCTTAACGCCGCTAGGGCTCAGATAAAACTCGGAGACAAGATCGCCGCGGCGGAACACCTGAAGAGGGCGATACCCATATTTGAGAATCTGCAGAACCGGGAGAGCCTAGTCTACTCGTACATCCAACTGGTGAACATTTATGATGAGGCGGGAATGTACAACGAAATGCTGGAGCAGTTGGAGAAGAGCATCCCCCTGATGGAGGGAGAGTCACCCCAGACGCTCGGAAGCTGGTACTTTAAAATCGGCAGAGCGTACAACGAGATCGGAGTCCATGACCAGGCGCTAGAAGCGTACGTGAGGGCGCTCGAAGCCTACACAGAAGCCGGGGATGAGGAGAGCATGGGGAACGCGCAGATGAACATCGGCGGCCAGTTGGTTCACCTGCAGAGGTACAGGGAGGCGATCATCCACTTTGAGGAAGCTATTAAGCACTTCCGAAAAGTCGGTGAGAATCAGAAGATTGGACGCTGCTACTACAATATCTCACTTGCCTACATAAGGATGGAGAAGTACGGTGAGGCTCTCAAACCGGCGGAGGAAACACTGAAGTACGCGAAAAAAGCCAAGGACAATGAGATCATCGCCGCAACGCTGTACAACATGGGAAACATCTACATCAAACTGAACGACTCGAAGAAGGCGATGAAACACATGGAAGAGGCGGCGAAAATCTACCAACAGCTAGGGAACCGAGAACAAGTAGTGAAGTGCGCTGAGAAAATGAAGAGGCTAAAACTGGGAGTCTGGCTACCAGACCTGCCGTAACGGAAAGTGGCACCACGCTTTCTGTCGTGGTGGTTATCCACCTCCCGCGGGTGGAAATATAGCAATCACATCATTTTCATCGAGTTTTGTTTTCAGACCTTCCTCAAAGTCTATGTCTCTACCGTTGCGCAGAATTTTGATGAATCTTCTCAGCCTCCCGTCCTCGAGAATAGCGTCCCTGAACTCGTCACCGTATCTCTCAACGAGCTTTTCTAGAAGCGACTCAACGGTCTCCGCTTCGATTTCTAGCTCCTTGACCCCTGTGATCCTACGCAGATTGGCGAAAAATTTCACCCGCAAACCCTATCTCACCCACACAACAACTATCGGAGCAAGCACAAAGCACTTGATAAAGTTTGAAAGCGAACGAAAACCTCCCAGAACAGGTTCCATACATTTATAAACTTGTTTCGGCTAATAAATGATTTCTACACAGGGGGAGAGAAACGAAAAAAGGTAAAAGACTGTTGCGAGGTAAGAACATTGCACACTGGTATTGTCTGGTGGTTTTATGATTGAGGATTTAGTTAAAATGCACGAAGAGTGGCGTTCAAAATGCATAAATCTGATTCCCTCAGAGAACGTTATGAGCCCAAGAGCTCGAGAAGTGCTCAGATCCGATTTGGGGCACAGGTACACCTCTCCGGACAGGTTCTACACGGGAACGAAGTACATAGACCAGATACTTGAGGAGGGGGAGAAACTCGCCAAGGAGGTCTTCGGGTGCAAATTTGCGGACCTACGCCCCTTATCAGGCCATGTTGCGGATTTATCCCTGCTGATGGCGTTTAGGGGTAAGAGCATAGCCTGCATTAGCGAGTCTGATGGAGGGTACCCGGGCTTCTCTCAGGACAACGCTCCGAGAGTTCTGGGAATCAGGGTTCACTACCTGCCGTACGTTCGGGAGGAAGCCAACATCGACCTTGAAGAGAGCATCAAGCTGATCGAGGAGAAGAAGCCCGAACTGGTGATTCTGGGGGCGAGCTTCATACCGA
>JAUQYY010000014.1 GCA_030587505.1 Candidatus Sigynarchaeota archaeon | reverse complement strand
AAGACTTTTAAATATCATAAACTCCTTGGAATTTTCAGGATGCAGAGAGTTTCATCCGTCTTCAAAGACAAGTCAAAGCTCGATATGAGCTATACACATGGGAAGAGTTGATAGAGATAGTGAAACAAAGGGTTGGTCTCGGTCATTTACCTCCGATATTTTGTTCATTCGTTTGAGGTCGACGATTATTCCTCCCTCTAGTGGGATTGCGTGCCCTCCGAGATTGGTGCCCACCACCTTGGGAATTATGGGGATTTTTTCCCTGCTGGGTAGGCGGACTATGGCTTGAATCTCCTCCACGGTTTTGGGTGCGGCCACGAACTCAGGCATGTGCGGGATGTTTTCCGTCATGTCTCCTGAGTAGACGAAGAGGCCCGCCGGGTCATCTATAACGTAGTCATCGCCGGCAATGTGGATTAGCTCCTTCAGCACAGCGTTGTGGTTGGGAATCTTTCTGTGGATTATTAACTCCTTTCCTTCTTCGCCAATGGTTTTTTCCACTTCAACCATTGTTTGATTCCTCTCTCTATCATCCTTCCTTTCGTGCTCTTAACACAGTTGATTGGGTTTATCGGTATCAAATCGTTATATAAAAAATAGTAGCTATTCGCATTCCTTGTTTTTGCTCAACTCAAGCGTCTAGAGAGTTCCGACCAAAAACCATTACGGCAGGCATCGTGGAAAAACTGGAATAATTCTGAATTCTTCCACTGCGCATTTTCTTTCTGGCTGTTTTGTTACTCAACTGAATAGATGCGGGAGCAACTTGCTGTTGTGAATTCCTTTGGATTAAAAGTTACTGGACCTATTGAGCAAAATGTTTAAAAAAGACGAGCTGGGAGGCATATCAGAACTGTTCTTTGGTGGGAAGATTGGGTAGAATAGCTATTGTTGGCGTTGGACAAACAAGCTATGAGGATGTTGAGGCGAAGCGGGACAAGGCCTACTACGAAATGGTTTTCGAGTCGACGAGAAGAGCGTTGGATGATGCTGGTCTTGAGAGAGGCGAGATTGACAGCGTTGTCGAGGCCGCCTATGATCTACTTGACGGGAGAACAATTTCAAACATGTACCTCTGTACGGCGTCTGCGGGTTACCTTAAGGACGAATCTAGGGTGGCTGAGGATGGAACATTCGCTCTCGCCTACGCTTACATGAGAATTGCCTCTGGTCACTTTGACACCTCTATTGTCACCGCTCATGGGAACAGAGAGGGTCCCGCGGAGCTTATATCCAACTACGTGTTTGATCCCTTCTTCTACAGGCCTTTTGGCGTTTCCTACATCACTACACTCGCCATGCAGGCAACAAGCTATACTACAAAATACGGTGTAAAAGAAGAAAGCGCAGCCCGCGTTGTTGTCAAGAGCAGGGAGAACGGCGTGAACAACCCCTACGCGCACCTGAAATCAAAGGTGGAGCTTGAAGACGTTCTGAAATCCCGGATGGTGTCCTATCCGCTGAGAGAACTGGAGATTCCTCCTAACTCTTCAGGGGCCTGTTCAATAGTGCTGGCGGAGGAGAACCTGGCTAAGAGGTTCACCGATACTCCCATTTGGATAGACGGCGTGTCCTGGAGTGTAGACACTTACCACATTGGTTCCAAAGACCTTTCCGAGATAACACCGGCAAAAATCGCGGCCAAACGTGCCTATCGGATGGCGAAAATAGACAACCCCGCTAAGCAATTCGCCTTGGCAGAAATCGGTGATGTT
Organism: Candidatus Sigynarchaeota archaeon; assembly: GCA_030587505.1. Taxonomy (GTDB): domain Archaea; phylum Asgardarchaeota; class Lokiarchaeia; order Sigyniarchaeales; family Sigyniarchaeaceae; genus Sigyniarchaeum; species Sigyniarchaeum tengchongense. The sequence goes on along the minus strand of JAUQYY010000014.1, from coordinate 1,514 downwards.
ACCGCCTACCACGAGTTTATGCTTTATGAGGCTCTCGGACTCTGCGGAGAGGGTGAAGGAGAAAAACTGGTTAATGACGGCTTCACCTCGATGAGCGGCGAACTGCCTGTGAATCCATCCGGCGGCGCCCTGTGTGCTAACCCCTACCCCGCCACCGGACTAGCGAGCGTAGCGGAGGCGGTCCTCCAGCTCAGAGGCGATGCGGAAAAGCGCCAGGTTCCCGACGCGGAAACAGCTCTCGTACACGGGATCAGCATCGCTGCGGGAGCAGCGGCTCAAACCAACTGTGTCATTGTCTTGAGAAGATGAGAGGTGCTCTTATCATGAGTGGGAAAGAAAAGTATCCGGTAGTTCTCGGAAAGTGGGAGATACCGTACATACACTCGGCGGGCAGGTTTTCCACCCAGTTTTTCAATATGCTGAAGGAGAAACGAATCATGGGTTCAAGATGCTCCAAGTGCAACAGGGTTCTGATGCCACCTAGATCCTTCTGCGAGAAGTGCTTCGTTCCCGTAACCGAATGGGTTGAACTGCCCGACTCGGGTGTGATTCAAACGTTTACGATATGCTATGAGAAATTCACCGGACTTCCGGACCCTCCCTACGCTCTGGCTACGATTAGGCTCGATGGGGCCGACACAGGTCTGATGCACCTTATAGGTGGGGTAGACCTCTCCGATCTCAACTCGGCTCTGGAAAAAATCAGAGTGGGCGCAAGGGTTAGGGCGGTGTGGAGTGACGAAAGGAAGGGTAGCATCTTTGACATCAAATACTTTGAACCAATCTGAACCTGATTAAAGTTGTGAGGTGAAAAGAATGCCGAGAAAAGTTGCGATAGTGGGTGTGGGACTAACCAGAATGGCCACTAGGAGAAACGATTTAACACACCCCGAACTCTCACACGAGGCGGTAAATGCGGCCCTAAGCGATGCGAACCTAACAATAGATGAGATAGACTCGGTGATTTACGGCACCATGGATCCCTTCGACGGAATAAACTCTCCAGACAGGTGGGACGCCGACGCCGCAGGAGGGGCTCTAAACCTCCCCTACATGAAGGTTACGACCGGTGGAACAACTGGAATCTCCGTGGCGCTCGCCGCATACTACCATGTGGCTTCAGGTATGTTTGACACAGCCCTGGCGGTCTGTACGCAGAGGGTGGGAGAAAACGTGGACGCCCAGCTCGTACTCAACACCTGTGTCGATCCCGCTCTCGAGAGACAGTCCGGCTGGGGGGCCATTAGCGTGGGAGCCATTCAGGCGGCAAGGCACATGGCCAAGTACGGCACCACCCGTGAGCAGATGGCTCTGGTTTCCGTTCAAAACCACAAAAACGGTGTTAACAACCCCTATGCGCATCTACGAAAGGAAATCACGGTTGACGATGTACTCAAATCTAGGATCGTTTCATGGCCTCTAAGGTTGTTGGACTGTTGCCCAAGATCCGATGGGTCATGCGCATTGGTATTCGCGTCTGCGGACAAGGCTAGGAAAATTACTGATACACCGGC
>JAUQYY010000013.1 GCA_030587505.1 Candidatus Sigynarchaeota archaeon | reverse complement strand
TGAGGTTATGAACGATTTTGTTGAAAAGTTGAAGGAGTTGGGACCTAGTCCTCTTGGAAGTAGTAATGAGTGATTGGAGGTTGATTGGATGCCTGTTAAAATCGCGTTGGCACAGTTAGGTAGTTGCTGGGGTTGTTACCAGAGCTTTATGGACAATTATGAGGGTCTGCTCGACATTCTACCCGAGCTGGAGATCGTCTTTTGGCACACTGTGACTGACTTCAAGTACAAGGATTTGGAGAGCTACGAGGACGGCTCTATCGACGTAGGCACTATTGAGGGTGTCTGTAGGACGGAGGAAGATTTGCACATCTTGAAGCTCATGAGGAAGAAGTGTAAGGTTCTGATTTCGCTTGGCAGCTGTTCAACGTACGGTGGTATCTACGGGTTGCTCAATCTTTACACCATGGATGAGGCGTTGAAGCGCAAGTTTATTGAGGCTGAGAGCGTTGCGGAGCCCGCTATTCCTGACGAGGATGTCCCGAAGATGCTAGACTTCATTGTTCCGAACAGGAAGATAGTGGAGTTCGACGCTTTTCTCCCAGGTTGCCCTCCGACAAAGGAGGACATTGCAAATGCGCTTGTGGGCCTGCTGAAGGGGGAGTTGCCCCCACCGCCGAAGCGCACTCTCTGTGACGAGTGCCCCAGGGAAAAATCGGAGGTAATTACCATTAGGCAGTTGAAGAGAGACTATGAGGGTATACCCGACCCGGATAAGTGTTTGCTGGAGCAGGGTTACATCTGTATGGGGCCGGCTACACGTGAGGGTTGCGGCGCCCTGTGTCCAAGTGCGGGAGTGCCCTGTAGAGGGTGCTATGGGCCTGGGCCGAATGTGATAGATCAGGGTGCCAAGATGATTAGCGCGCTCGGCTCCATTGTTGACTATGAGGTGATCAGCCCGGAGGAACTGGTTGAGAAGGTCGGCGACGCCGCTGGAACCTTCTACAACTTCTTCCTGCCGTCGGGCATAATTTCAAAAACTGTAAGGAAGGCGAAGTAGAATGAGTAAGGAGATTGTTATTGAACCAGCCACTAGGCTTGAGGGACACGCGAAAATCACGATAAAGCTGGGCAAGGATAACAAGGTTGAGGACGCTCATTTCAGCGTTACGCTCACCCGCCTCTTTGAGAAGTTCCTCGAGGGGCGTTTGATGGAGCGGGTAGTTAGGATAACACCCAGGATTTGCGGCATCTGCCCGGAGGCTCACCACCTTGCCTCGATAAGCGCAGTTGAGGACGCTTGGGGAATCACTCCACCCAAGCCTGCTTTGAAACTCAGGGATCTCCTCGCACAGGCTAAACAGATCGCCAGCCACGCGTTGCATTTCTATGCGCTGGCAGCTCCGGATTTTCTGGTTGGACCTCTCGCCGAGCCGCAGTACCGGAACGTGGTTACGGTGATAAAAGAGCTGCCTGATGCGGGGAAGAAGGCCCTTGAACTGATGAGAGTTGGTCAGGACCTCTGCTTCCTGATAGGTGGGAAGGCTGTCCATCCGGTTACCTGTGTCCCCGGTGGCCAGTCTAGACCGTTGACCGAGGAGGAACGTGACGAGCAGCTGAAAAGAATTGAGAGAGGCTTGGAGCTCACGAACTTTACGGTGGACCTCGCCAAGAAGGTTGTAAACGACTATCTGGACGTTATAAAGAAGCTGGGAGTTTTCGAGTCCTACTACATAGGTCTTGCCAACGAGGGTGTACACACCATTTACGGTGACGCAACAGTTAGAATTCAGAGTCCAGACGGAAAAATAGTTGAGGACTTCCCGAAAAGAGACTACCTTAATTACATAGCTGAACACGTTGCACCTCACTCTTACGCTACGCACATATTCTATAAGAAGGTGGGTTACCCGGATGGTATCTGGAGAGCCGGGCCTCTGGGACGCATAAATGTCGTTGACAAGATGGAGACTCCCCTGGCTCAAGAAGCCCTAAAGGAGTTCAGGGACGCTCTAGGCAGACCGTGTCACGCCACCCTAGCGTATAACTGGGCGAGGATAATAGAACTCGTCCAAGCAATGGAAAAGGCGAAGATGCTGCTTGAGGACCCCGACATAGTGAGCACGGACATCAAACTTGCGGATGTGGAGCCTCGGGAAGGCGAAGGGATTGGAATAGTCGAGGCTCCCCGTGGATTGCTGATCCACCACTACTGGTCCGACGAGAAGGGAATATGCAGAAAGGCTAACCTGATTGTTGCGACCAATCACAACATTGCCACAGTGGAGAAATCGTTCCTGGTGACGGCCAAGCAGATATTCGAGGAAAAGATTCACGAGAAGCTTAAGCTTCCAGAACCGATGATTAAAACTTAAAAAATTCTTGGAGGAAAAGAAGGAAATGTCTGAAATAGACCCGAAGATTCTCAATCTCATGGAAATGGTAATGCGGGCTTATGACTGCTGACTCGCGTGCTCCGCTCACCTCGTTATCCTCGACCATGAGGGTAAGGAGATCGTGCGGAAAGAGATTGTGATTGGCTCTGATTGATCCGGTGTCTGAAACCCGCCATGGGAGGACACCGGGGACAACCCCCAGCAGGGGGTTTTTTCCCAATCTCTAACCGCCCACAAAAACCATCCATCATAGTGTTCAAACCCGCATGCTTCTCTGGTGGATGGTTTCTGCTTTCTGATGTGTGCTGATAATATTACGCGTGGCGCTGGTTGGTTTTCTCGGCTTGTGTTTGAGTATTCCCATATGTTTATTGCTCTGAACATTTTTTAGTGAAGAAGATCTGTAGGTTTGCTCTTTTGTGTTGGATTACTTTGTGGTGCAGGTGAGTGTGTGTTTGTTTTCTTAGTTTTTCGTGCATTGGGTCTGGGAGTTGGGTAAGCTCTGTTTGGTTATGTGGTGTTCGATGAAAACCCGTAATCTTTCTACGAGAAACCGTTGCCATGGTGCTCGAACGGGATACCTAAAACTTTTTATTCTTCTTTGCCCAATAGCAAACCTATAAATCGGGTTGAATTATCTTTAATTGTAGCGCAGTAGTTTGACGGATGTGAGTGAAAAATGAGGAAGAAAAGACTAATTGGCGGATTGCTGGCTGTGATGGTTGCATTGACGTTTTCGGTTTCTGCTTTGACTGTGCTGGGTGTTTCGGATGCCGGTTTAACCGTGAACCCTCTCGCTTTTAGCGTGTACACTTCCCAAGTGAACGCGAACGGAGTTGAGGCTAAGCAGTCCTCTTTCAACCTTACAATCAATTTTAAGACATATTACGTTCAGGAAAGCGGTGACTTGATGATGTTCATGGTTTTTGCTTCAACACCATCGGGCATAGTACCAGGAATGGCGCTGGGCAACGGAACCACAGGGTGGCACTTTGTTCCTCTAGACTGGTACACACCGAGTGTCTCCTTCAAAAATCTTGATGGAAACGTAACCCTGTTCATATACGGTGCTCTGATGAAGAATGTGTGGCCGAGCGGTTGGCGTACCGTGGATGAGTGTTTTGGATTGGTGGGATTGTTCAATCCCGTGAACAATGCGACAAGTCTGGTTAATCTTGTGACCGCGAACGGGAACATGCATATGATTATGTTCCTCGATGTTATAGCTTCGTAGTGTCAGCGAGTGTCTGCTCGGAGCTCAGCTGGAGTGTCAAGTGGTGTAACGGTACATGATTGTGGGTGCAATGTGATTCAAGAGAGCATCAGTGACCCTTTTTAAGGCATTGGTATGTGTGTGGCTCTCTCTACTTTTTCTCCTCTATTTTTCGAAGGGTTCTATCCGCTTCGGTGGTTATTCGCGTCGTCGCGTAGGCCATTTTTCTTATTGCTTCCTCTACGTCCCCATTGATTAGGCTCTCTTCGGCCTCATGGAATAGTGTTAATGCTTTTGAAAGGAGATCGGACTTTGTCACCCTAATGGCTATGCTCGCCTCACGGCAAATCGCGTCTAGAACCCACCAGATAACCTCTTTCGGCTCAGGCTCCTTTTTGTCCTCTAGGTAAGCGGCGTACCTTGTGAGCACAGTTGAAAAGATGATCGAGAGCATTTTCATTTTCTCTGCGAAGCAGTAGACTTCAAAATCCTCCATCAGAAGCACCGTCTGGTTCTTAAAAGTGTTTGTTAAGCTAGCTATTTGAGGTTCTAGTATTTATCAGTATCTTGTCACGCAGCCTTTGAAACTTAATCCCGGGTTACTCGGTTCTCTGAGCGAGCGTCATGAACCATTTTCTCCATTTCTCAAGAGATTTTTCGTCTCCTCCGAGCGCCTTGATCATAAAACCCGTCTTGTAGGCGATTAGTGTTAGTGTTGAGAACTTAGGTCTCACAATGAATTTGAAGAGGAATATTATAATGTTCGCTGCTCCGTCCAGTAGTTTCCACACGTTCGACCCAGCGTATACTTCTTCGGACATGCCGAAGTAGAGAGCGCGTCTAATGAAGTGCTCTTTCGATATTCGCTCCGGAAACATTTTGTGCTTTACGACGGCGTGCGGCGTGTAGACCACCCTGTAACCGGC
>JAUQYY010000007.1 GCA_030587505.1 Candidatus Sigynarchaeota archaeon | reverse complement strand
AGGTCGCATCCAGGTGCCACAAGACTTACCCCCTCTTGGATTACCTTTTTAACCGATTCTTCGACCTGTGAGGGTGTTCCCTCTGCGAGTAGCTCTCTCGGAGAGAGGTTTCCTATTATGGGGTAACCCTGTTTAACTCTATCAACTATGCTTCTTGCCTCGCTCATGGGGTTCGTTTCGTCTATGGCTATGGCTGATGCGCCACACTCCACCATTCTCCTAAGAATGGGAAGGGTTAAACCGCAGATATTCAGTATGCTTGTCTCAACGCTCGCAGCCAGACTCTTCAGGCACGGCTTCACCAGTTGTTCAAACTGAACCTCAGAAATCATCTTCGCGTGCGCACCCATATCGTGGAAGGTGATGATGTCCGCTCCTGCCTCACTATATATTTTTGCCAGCTCAACGTACACGGGCAGAGCCTCGTCCAGAACAGCCTTCACCTCGTCGGGCCCCCGTCGCAGGGAAATGAAGAAGCTCACAGTGTCAAGGATGTAGTAGCTTATGCTCGTGAAGGGTGGAATCATCTGAACGTTAACAGGCACCTTTCCTCCGAACTCCTCCTTCAGCAGCTTTATCGCCTTAACGATGACCCCCACCCTTCCCTGCGCCTGGACGTCGTCTGGAGGAATAAGGGGAACGATGCGCTTGCTCAGAGCCCTCTTTCGAGAGGGCCAAAAACCATACTTCGACCCCGCTTGATCCTCGTGAAAATCAACCCGGACTCCGAAAACCTCGGCCTCCACAACCATGTCAAAGGGAATTGTTATCATATCCAAGCCACAGACCCTGTGCGCAGCAGAACCCACCCTAGCCATCTTCTCGGGGTCCCTGTGAACATCAGGCCACCAAACATCAAACCGCTTCATCAAATCCATCGTGCAACTCGAAGTCGAGTTTATACAGGGAACGCAGTCCAACTCGTCCCGCTCACCCTTCAAAGCAGCCATAACCCTATCATAAGAATTCATGAGCACCACACCCTTCAGCAACTACGAAACACAACTAATCGTATGCGGTACTAGCTTATTTTGCTTTCTAAATCTTCCACCCTTTTACCTCCGCTTCGGGTAAACCGTGGGCCGGTTGCCCTCCACCCTGAACTCTATCCTCCCCACCTCTTGGAGATAGGTTAGATAAGCTTTGATTGTTGAGGAGAACAGGTGGTAGTCCGAGTAGCTTTCAATCCTCATCCCGTGACGGTTCAGAACCATGGCTATGAGCCTGTCCACCGGTTGCGGGGAATCCAAACTTTCGAGTATTATTTCTTCAACCCTCTCCGTTGAGGACAAGTTAGCCTGCACCATTCTCCCCAGCTCTTTTCTATTCGTCAGCTCTCCGTGGCTGGGAAGAAAGTGGTCACAACTAGTCCCAAGGAGTTTTTCTAGGGAGTTCCTGAAATCCCCAAGATTGTGGAGGAAGAGTATCCCGTGCTTCTCAAGAACGTCTGTTGGGAAAACCGAATCCGCACAGAACATGACTCCTTCTGCGATCACTCCGATTTGCTGAGGACTATGCCCCGGAAGACCGACTATCTCTAGGGGGATTGAGCCTACTTCGAAGGGTCCCTCCTCGACTATCTGGTCAACTCTGCAGGCCTTGCCCATCATGAACTTGTTCCTAAGCTCCATGGGAGGGTGCGCACCCCCGGCGAAGTAAATCGGCTCAAGAACAGGGTTTTCGATTATCGCAGCCTCAATCGCCGAGGCGTAGACCCTGGCTCCGGTGCGCTCCTGGATGAAGGCGGTTCCCCCGTAGTGGTCCGCGTGGCTGTGAGTGTCAATAATCCCAACAACGTTTAGTCCCTCCCTTCTGAGCTTGGAGAGGATCTTTTTGCCGGTGCTCGAATCCAGTCCCGAATCGATGAGGACGCAGCTTTTATCCTTGGATACGACTCCAACCTTTACCCTGGTGGTTAGGAACCCCACGCTCTCAGTAATCATCTCAAGCTCCATCGAAATCACCAACAAGCATTGAAACCAAATTCTGAGAAATCAGGTGAGCACTATCCCGTGCCATGCCACAGGTCAACTTCCGAGTCTAATAAGTCTTTAGGCCTTACTACCAGTTTTTCAAGAAGGAACAGTTCAATTATTACCAACCTTTTTCCTTCGTGTATAATCTAGAAAACGTCTTGTAACAAATGTCTGGAAGTTTCTTTTCCAAGTTTTTGGTCGTGATGTATCTCAGAATGTGGTTTATTAAAAACGTTCCAATCAACTCAAGGTAGAATCTCCCAATTCTGTTCAAGTTTTTACCCGAATACGATATGTCTAACACGTTTCTGCTTTCATCGTAGGTTACCTCAATGAAGATCCCTGGGAACACCTCTCTCTTTATGCTCCAAACCGAATCCTTTCTCGCCACTCTGGCGCCGAGAAACTGCTCCAGCTCACCTGCATCTTCTTCCTTTAAAAACTTGAATGGCTCTTTGCGCTGCTCCAAAATCTTTTTCATCAACTCTGATTTTTCATCATAGTTTTTATCATAAGGTTCCCTGTTCTTGGCTCTATCCTCGATGAAGTTCAAGACGATGCCGGTGTAGGTGACCAAGTCCTCCCCCGGAATCCAGCAAACCCTCTCACCAGAAAACAGAAACCTTAATTCCCCTTCTATGTCTCCGAACTCGTCTCCGTAATAAAAGTAGGATACATGTATGTTTGCTTCGGGAAAGAATTCCAGAGTTATTGTCCAATCTTCTCTAAACCCGATATCCTCGATTTTAGCCCCCAGCTCTTCATCCACGATTCTCCTAAGCTTTTCATCGTTCAGATCCCTAAACAACGAGAATTTAGAAGCACTGAAATCCCTCAACTCTCTTTCATGAGGACTTCCAGCAACGGTTCCATCGATCTGACTCACAGTAAAAAACTTGCTCACCATAAAAATCACAATTATTTAGTTTTTCACCCGGAACCTGTTTTTCAGAAAAATTTTCTACACATAAAAAGTTTTTGGTGAACTCGTGGGGCACGATGTAGTAAGTATGCATTTTATTTTTTTGACGATATGAAAAACTTCTTTTGTGATGGCGGCGTAGGTGGAGGGTGTGCATCGGCTGGCCCGCCCAAACCATGACCCGTATGAGGTCGGTTTTTTGACTGGGCCGGGGTTGAGCGGCTATCCACATGCCCCCCACGAGGGCGGATGGATGATTGCCGCCGGGAGCCGACGCACAGGAGGTGAATCCTCCGTGAAG
>JAUQYY010000416.1 GCA_030587505.1 Candidatus Sigynarchaeota archaeon | reverse complement strand
CTCCATAAATTAGCACCCAGCAATCATTTTCAACCAATTTTCGCCTTCTTTTAACAATAAAAGCGTATCTATTATTAGTTCTTATGATTGTTTGTTAAACCCTTCTGATACGTACTCTATGAAGGGGTTAGCACTTCTGAAGTTAAATGGTATTTCCTGCAGGCGAGGTGATTTGTGTTCTGTCAGAATAATTAGAGACATGTGATTTTTAAGAAAAGTTTTTCACTCTCAGAAACGCAAATATTACTTGTGAACATGTTTTGAACATCCGTTGTAATGGACTTATTTTGAGAGGTGTTTGAGACTGGTTGAGCTAGTCTCTCCCATAGTTGATGAGCCCGCTCTTCTTGTCAATTTCTCAGACAAGAAGATCTTGTGCATTGCGGATCTGCACTTGGGCTACGAATTTCTTTTAGCAGAGAGAGGTGTTGTTATTCCCTCACAAGCGGAAGAAATGGAGGAGAAAATTTTGGGGTTAGTTGAACGTACCGGAGTGGACGCTCTCGTTATCATTGGGGATGTTAAGCATAACATATTCGGAATTTCTAGCTCTGAGCTGCGGGGGATTTCAGGACTCCTAGAGCGGGTTTCCAAGGAGGTGGATGTTCAAATAGCTTTGGGGAATCATGATGCTAATCTTGATTTACTGTTACCAAATAGCATTGTCGTTCACTCCGCGAAGGGATTTCTGGTTAAGGGAAAGGATATCAAGGTGGGATTTGTTCATGGGCATGCTTGGCCTAGTCCGGAGCTGTTTCAAGCAGACTACATTGTCGTTGGTCATAATCATCCAGTAATTGAGATGAGGGATGAGCTTGGAGGGAGGTGGTATGAGCCTGCGTGGATAGAGCTTCAATGGGATAAGGTGAAGATTATGCGTTCATTTGCGGAGTACCTTGGTTTAAGAAAGAGTTTGGACCCTAGGGAAGCTTTGAACAGGTTATCTATTCGAGTTGGAAATCCGAAAATCATTCTGGTTCCAGCGTTCAGCCCTCTTTTGGGGGGAGTTGCGCTTAACAGGCCCGGTGTAAACTTCCTTGGTCCGATGCTATCATCGGATGTGGTGGAGAGAAGCGCAACCAGAGTTAAATTGTTAGACGGAACATTTCTTGGAACCTTAGAAAATTGTAGTAGGCTGGTTAGGCAGGAGGAAGGCTTTGGATAGTAAAAGAACGATGCTTAAAATGGGGATTAGTGTTCAATCCAAGTTTTTACTATCAAAAAGTATTAATTCCTCGAAGATTTTGTCTTCTGTGGTTTTGGGGGTATGATTTTTAGTGAGTGCGTTCGATTTACTTTCCACTGAGGTTAAGTGGGTCATTCGAAAAAGGGGTTATCTAGAGGCGACTCCGCCTCAGGAAAAGGCGATTCCCCGAATTCTTGAAGGGAAAAATGTCTTATTAATCGCTCCGACTGGGAGCGGAAAAACGGAAGCGGTGTTTTTCCCCATCTTCCATAGGTTGTTAGAGCTGCAACGCAAGGAGAGAGGTATTTTTGGATTGTATATTACACCTCTTCGGGCCTTGAATCGTGATATTTTGAAACGAATGTACGATATTGGTCGAGAACTTGGCGTCAAAATTTCGGTTAGGCATGGGGATACAACTGGTTATGAGAGAAGAAAACAGGTGCTTGATCCACCCTCACTGCTGATAACTACTCCTGAGACCCTACAGGCTATATTGCCCGCGAAAAAAATGGGGAGTTACTTGAAGTATTTGCGCTTTGTTGTTGTAGACGAGATCCATGAACTCGTGACGGATAAGAGAGGCACCCAGCTTTCACTTGCACTTGAAAGACTCCGTGAAATCACCAACCAGAATTTTCAGAGAATAGGGCTCTCTGCCACGATAGGCAGCGTTAGAGAGGTTGCAAAATTTTTAGGGGGGATAAATGAGGAAGTACACATCATCTCAACAAACGGGGAGGAAGGTTATCAAATCAATGTTGAGGCGGTTACACCCACCCCTGAAGACGTAGCCTTATCTGGGAAACTCGGAATATCGGAGGCGACGGTAGCGAAGCTAAGGAGAATTAAAGAATTAATCGAGGAACACGGCTCTGTTCTGATCTTTGTTAATACCCGTGAAATGGCAGAGATTCTTGGTTCCAGACTCAGCCTACTTGATCCCAGTTTCGGTTTTGATGTACACCATGGTTCCCTTTCTAGGGAAATGAGGGTAAAAGCGGAGGAAGAATTTAAAGAAGAGAGAATTAAAGCGGTTATCTGTACATCATCGCTTGAGTTAGGCATCGACGTGGGGGCAGTAGACTACGTTATTCAGTATTTATCTCCGAGGCAGGTAACACGCCTAGTTCAGAGAGTTGGGAGAAGCGGACATCGAGTAAACCAAACCTCGTGTGGAGTCATTCTCTCAACAGGCGTAGATGATATATCCGAATCGATGGTTATTGCAAAAGATGCGCTTTCTGAAAATTTGGAAAAGGTGATTATGCATAGTATGGCACTTGATGTTTTAGCGCATCAAATCGCGGGAGTGCTCTTAGATAGGGGAGAGACAACTATCCAAGAATTGTGTGAGATTTTTGGGAGGTCTTGGCTCTACAGAAGCATCGATTCTAAAACTATTTACGAAGTTGCAACTTTGATGAAACGGTTGGGGCTCATCAGGTTGGAGGGAGACAGACTACGTAGAAGAATGAAAACATGGAAGTACTACTATGAGAATCTCTCCACGATTCCTGACGTGAAGCATTATCCAGTATTTGACCTGACAACCAGAAGAAACATTGGAACATTGGATGAAGAGTTTGTTTCCACAAGAGTGGAAAGGGGGTTGAAATTTATTATTCACGGGCAACCTTGGAGGATAGTTAGCGTAGAGGGGGGCAGAATAAGTGTTGAGAGAGTCAACAGTATAACGGGGGCTGTACCTTCTTGGGAGGGTGAACTTATACCCGTGCCCTTTGAGGTCGCCCAGAAGGTGGGAAAACTTTGGGGGGAGGTGGTTGATTGGTTTAAAGATCAGGATAAGCCCAGCCCTTTTGACAACTATCCGATAAGTGAGGAAGCTAAGAATATTGTGATTAACGGAATAAGGGAACAATTGGAAGCAGTTGGAAGAGTACCGACGCATAATCAAATCCTAGTAGAAATCGTAGAAGGATTTGTTGTTATCCATGCTTGTTTTGGAAGCAGGGTCAATGAAACCTTGGGGAGGATAATAGCGGATCTCGTAACAACACGCATAGGGTCTTCGGTGGGTATGAGAAGCACTCCCTATTACATACTTTTCCAAACGCCCAAAAACGTAGATCCTGAAATAGTTTCCGATGTATTCCGGGAAGTAGAACCACAATTCGTTTATCACATCTTGAAAATTACACTAAAAAGGTCCAACCTGTATTATTGGCGCCTTATGCACGTTGCAAGAAGGTTTGGCGCCATCGAGAAGAATAAAGAGAGCTACCAAATTGGTCCCAAGAAACTTTCAATCATATTTGGAGACACACCTATAGGAAGAGAAACCATAAGGGAATTACTGACAGATAAACTGGATATGAAGAACACGGAGATGGTTCTAAGAGCAATCAGGGAAGGAAAAATTCGAATCAGTCTCATAAAAAGTGGAAAACCTAGCCCGTTCGGCGAAGCAGCTATACGGTGGGAAGCCAGAGAAATTGTTTCCCCCAAAATCCCAATTTCTGAACTCTTAAAAACAGTTAAGGAGCGTCTGTTAAACACGAGAGTTAAGCTCGTTTGTGTATGGGGGCCTTGTGAAGGGTGGGAAACGATTAGAACGATTGAAACATTACCCGAACATCCTCAATGTCCCAAATGCAAATCGCGCCTATTGGCAGTGGTATCCCCAAACGACTTGGAGTTTGGTAAAGTATTGAGAGCTAAGAAGAGTGGAAAGAAACTGTTAAAAGAAGAAGAAAAAATATTTGAGAGGGGGATTAAAACAGCTAATTTAGTGCTCAGTTATGGAAAGAGAGCTGTAATTTGCCTCGCCGGGAGAGGAGTTGGACCCTTAACAGCCAGTCGCATTCTCTCCAAAGATTTAAGGACAGAAAACGAATTGTATAAGGCAATCCTTGATGCGGAGAAGGAATTTATCAGAACGAGAGAATTCTGGGACAAAAATCAAGTGAAGAATAGTCGGGGAATTAAGGAAAGGTCTTACAAAGGACATAAAGTAGAACATGCGGGGAGTTAAGTTAGAAGTGATTTGAGTATGGCCATTCTTACAAGTACACCGTAGTAGGGTTGTTTGAAGTATTTTGCGTGTGGAGTTTCGTCCACCTCTGGTGCGATTTCGTCTATTCGAGGTAGAGGATGCATTATTATAAGGGAGGGCTTCGCTTTTTTCAGAATCTCGAGATTGATTTGATAGCTTCCCTTGAGTTTCTCGTATTCGGTTGGATCGGGAAATCTTTCACGCTGTATCCGTGTAACGTATAAAACATCAATGTCGGAGATAACTTTTTGCAGATCGTTAAATTCTTCAACCTTTATTCCCATATTTTTTAGGTCAAGGGTAACTTCACGGCGCATTCTTAAACCTTCGGGAGAAACAAAAACTAAGGAGGTATCAAATAGGGCCAATGCGTAGCTAAGGGAATGTACGGTTCTACCATACTTCAAGTCCCCTAGAAGCGCTATTTTTAGGCCGTCGATTTTACCCAACTCCTTTTTAATGGTGTAAAGATCTAACAGTGCTTGGGTTGGATGCTCTTCGGCGCCTGAGCCAGCGTTAATAATAGGAACACGGCTATACTCGGCTGCCAGTCGAGCCGCCCCCTCTAGGCGATGCCTCAGAACTATGACATCACAGTAATTTTCAACAGCGCGGATAGTGTCACTCAGGTTTTCTCCCTTTGCAACCGAGGACATTTCTGGGCTGTCGAATCCAATGACATTCCCACCCAACTTGTACATTGCAGTCGTAAAAGATAAACGGGTTCTAGTGCTTGGCTCCATAAACAAGGTGGCGAGGATTTTTCCACGCAGAATCTCTGAACCAGAGTGGAAGATTCGCTCCATTTCATCTGCAAGTGTAAGCAACATCTCAATTTGATCTCTAGAAAAATCTCTAATGGAGATTACATCCTTAATTTTAAGCGTACTATCCGATTCACTTTGCACCTCTCTCACCAACTGAAACACCAAAAATTAAATGGTAAAAGGAGAAGATAACTTTAACTATCTAAAACTCAAAAGGGCATTAGTTTTGGGAAAGAGGCTTCCAGTTTTCACTAGGCTTCAAAGGGACTTACGCTGAAGCGTTGTTTTCCCACAGAAAAAGGGAAGGTAACGGTTTCGTGTTTTTAATTTTAGTGAGAATTACGGGAGATTTTTTGGAAGAAAATCGTCTGATTTTGTTTAATTTCCAGTATTCTTCCCTCATATTTGAGGAACACTAAGTGTGCTAACGCCTCGTAAATTGCTGCTCTTTGTTCCCATTTCTGAAGCTTGTTCCAAGGCCCTGTTGTCCAGGTGACTTCCTGTGCGATTTGATAAGCGGTTTTGGGGGTATTTATGGTGTTTAAAACTTCTTCGAGCCGTTTCTTGTGATGTTCTTCTATCTCCGAGATTCTTTTTTCAAGATTCTCGAAAATGTACTCGTGTGCAGGAAGCACTTTTTTCACTTTGAGATTGCAAAGTTTTTTGAGTGATTCTAGGTAATCTTTAAGGGGGTTCCCAAAATCTTCTATTTGAAGGCTTACATTAGGGGTTATGGTGGGTAATATATGATCGCCAGAGAGAAGGATTTTTCTTGAGGATTCATAGAGGCAAATATGGTCAGGTGAATGCCCAGGAACCCAAATGACATCAAACTGGAAATCCCCTAAATTTATGATTTCGCCGTCTTGGAGGAGGATATCGGCTCTTGCGGGCTTGAAGAAACGCGCTAAATGGATACTTGCTTTTATCCAGTCTTCTAACTCGCCGGCGGGGGACCCATTAATTTTTAGCCACTCCATCATCTTATCGAAATAATTTTTAATATTTTTAAAATGTTTTAATATTTCCTCGGTTTTTTGATGCATCAATACCTTCGACCCGGACTCCTTTCGTATCCTGTCAGCCAAACCATAATGGTCGGGATGTAAATGGGTTACTAGAACTAGAGAGATATCAGATAGATTAACATTGATTCGCGAGAGTTGTTCTTCTAGGGAGCAAAAGCTTTCCGTAGTGTTCCAGCCAGAGTCTACTAATAAGTATCCATCCCTTCCCTCTACAAGGTAGGATAGCAGGTAAACCAGTTCGGAAGAAGGGAGTGGCAACTTAAGTTGATAGACCCCGTCTAATACCTTTTTAGGTTTGCTAGATACCACTCCTGAGTTCATTTTAGTTCTCTTACGGATAAGATTTAATTTATTTAAACGTTTTGAAGGAAAAATCCTTAAAGGGAGGTGAAACTTATCAAGGTAAGGTATTATTAGTTATTTTGGTTTTGAAACATCAACAAGATAAGAGAATGTTTGCATCTAGATACGAAAGACGAGGTAAGTGATTTCCGTTGGGAGTGAGTTTCCCCACCTCGAAGTGCGAAATCGGAAGGGATTTCCTTGAGTGAAGAGGATATTAAAAAAATGGCGAATATGCTTCGTCGGGGAGCGTCACTGCTCTCCCAGAGTTGCCCTCAGTGCGGGGCCCCCCTATTCAAAATTAAGGATGATATATATTGTCCTACCTGCGAAAAGAAAGTTGTAATTGTTAAGGAGGGTGAGGAGGTTCCATCCGTTATTGGAAGTCTAATGGTTTCGGACCTAGCGAATGTTTTGTATGACAAGTTACGGGAAACCGTGGAATACATAAAAAATGAAACGGATTTGGATAGGCTCCAAGAATTACTCAGAATTGTTGTGGGAATATTGGACGCCCTGGAGCGTTTTAAACGCATCTCTTAGATGGGCGAGTTGTTTTCGTTGTATTTGGAGGTAATAATTTTTCTTATTTTTTCGGCTTTCTTTTTACCCAGCCCTTTAACTTGGGAGAGCGCCTCTTCACTGGTGGTGAAAATTGCTTCTAAGGTGTTAAATATGTTCAGCATCCTCTTTGCTAATGTTTGATCTACCCCGGGAAGCCCCGTCAGGACGCGTTCTTGCGCTTCCCTTACACTTCTGGGAGCTTTTTCTGCGAGTTGGATGCGTGCTTCTTTTTCCGTTTGTTCCCTTCGAGCCATTGTGTGTATCATTCTCGCTGTTTCTTGGGGGGTTGTTGTCCAGACTATGGGTAACCTGAAATCAACAACTATGCTTACGAGTGCTCCTCTGATAGCTTCAGGGTGAATCGCGCGCTTTCCATAAAGGTCTTGACCCTCGATGATTAGTATGGGGCGTTCGTATTTTGAAGTGATTTCCTTTACCTGTTGGAACAAGCGTTTATCAACGATTGACTGCAGGAAGTCTTCGGTTGTTTTTCGCTCTATGGCAACGTTTTCTGAAACAAGGTAATCCGCCACTTGCAACTGCTTTGGAATAATCTTGGCATTTAGTCTCGTGAGTTCCCGCACAACATCGGAACCGATTTCTCTATTATCTACATAAACAACTATTTCGGTCTCTTGGAGATATTTTTCTAGTTTGATTTGCTGCTTATCCTCTTCTTTTGTTGGTTTCAATTGTGTTTTTGCGAGGTATTTTAGGGTGGTTCTCATTTCTCTCTCCTTTTTCTTTGCAGACCAGTAGTATGCCTCGTCTCTGGTGCCCTTTGCGATGAGTAACGCTACACGTCCGGGTCTTTTTCTCCCTGTTCTTCCTTTTCTCTGTATGTGTCTTATTGCGCTTGGTACCATATCATAGAATATGACCAAGTCGCATTCGCTGATGTCTAAACCTTCCTCAGCAACACTGGTAGCAACTAGAATATTATAAATGCCTTGCCTAAACTTTTCAATTATTTCTGCTTGCTGTTTTTGGGACAGCCCTTTATCTCCCAGTTTATTTGCTTGGCCTACAAATCTTTTTACGTGGAACCCTTCTTCCTCCAGAATCTCAAATATTTTGCTTGCGGAATCCCGGTACTGTGTAAAGATTATTATCCTCGAGTTCTTTTTTTCCGAGAGTTGCTCTCTAACTATCTCAAGCGATTTTTCGATTTTTGGATGTCTAATCCGATTCTTGATGAGATTATTTATTTGGATTCTTGCCATTGCAATCTCTTCATCCATGAGTAGGTCCCTTATGCCTTTCGGAGAACCGGTTAGTTTCGATCTTTCTTCTAGTTTATGGAAAAAGTTTTGAAGGGCCTCTAGTCCTTGGGTTTCTAAAAGTTCGAGTGCATGGGTTAATCTGATGGCGGCTGCGACTTTTGCCATTAATTCGAATGCCGCTGGCTCTGTTTGCCGCTCCTTTGCTAATTGGTTTTGAATTTGTATTAACTGCTTTCGAGAGATTGACTTAACGCTGTAAGAATCAATGAGCCCCTTTTCTTTCAGCGGCTTTAAACGCTGTGCAAGAGCCCTTTCAAGAATTTTTTTGACTTCTAGAATGCTGGAGGGGAGGTTGACTAGCACCCAGTCCATTTTGATTTCTTTCACATAGGGTAACACATCTGGGCTTCTTTCGGTTCTAACCTCAATATTTCTAATATCAAGGTTTTTACAAACTTCTTCTATCTTTTCTCTCTGAACTCCTGGTGATGCGGTCAACCCTAGGATTAGGGGGTTACCGGCTTGTTTTAGATATTGCTCTGCAACATAGACGTATGAGTAGTTTCCAACCGCCCTATGTGCTTCATCGAATATTAGGAGAACACATTTTCTGAGGTTAACTCTACCAGTAATTATATCGTTTTCCACGATTTGAGGAGTAGCTAAAACAACTTTTGCTGCTCTCCACTTTTCTATTCTCTCTTTTGGAGAAATTTCCCCTGTAAAAACTACGATTTCATTCTCATCCACTTTTAGCAGGGATTTGAAGGTCTCGGCGTGTTGGAGTACTAGGGGGCGAGTTGGCGCCAAGAATACCACAAAAGCGTCATCAAACGTTTGAAGGCGAAAGGCGGTAACCATAACGGCGATTAACGTTTTCCCGAGGCCAGTAGGGAGGATTACAAGGGAATTTTGCTCAACACAAGTTGCTGTGATGGTTTCTTGATAGAGCCTCTGTTCAATAGTGTTCTCTTTCAGATACGGGTGGGTAACATACTTTTTCTCCGCCATTTGCATCAGCATTCCAATAGGATTTGTGGAGGCAGATTAACTTGAAGGATATCTTCGTAGTTTTCGTGATTTTAACGGCTTTTAACTTTTTAAACCTCTCTAGCTTAAGAATTAGGATTACTGTAACCCCTTCAGATTATGAAACTTGTTGTGATAACTGGTGGTAGAAGAAGAGCGTTGACGTTGAAGACATTTAACAGGATGATCGGTGTAGGACTCCGCTTTTAGCGTTATCTAGGGATATTTCTATCTATTCTTTAAATATTACCACATAATATTACTTTCTCGTATGAGAGAAAATAGTAAATA
>JAUQYY010000412.1 GCA_030587505.1 Candidatus Sigynarchaeota archaeon | reverse complement strand
TGGCGGTCATACCGTCTATTTGGGAGCTGCCGTTTAGAAGTATCTGGGTGTAGTTTGAAACGAGCGGGGAGGAGGAGATCGTCTGGTTGTAAGCTTCGGCTAGAAATATTATGGGTCCGACTCTGTAGCTGGTATCAAGCTGGGTGGTGACCTGGGCGACGCCGCTTGCGTTGGTTATGTCGTTTCCGATGAATGTTTTGGTGAGGGTTACGGGGTCAAAGGTGTAGAACGAAACATTAGCACCTTCGATTGGGTCTCCAGAGGTTGCGTTTGTTAGGGTTGCGTTGATTGTGATCTGCGTGTTTCGGGGCACAATTGATGGTGAGGCGTTGAGTATGAGTTGATAGGCGCTCTGAACGTTGGGGTCTGGGTTTGTTCCGTTTTGTGCGGGTCCGGGTGTTGGGTCGAACTGAACCCACTGGCCTTCTCCCTGGGTTGATGGCACCCAGACCTCAGCCCAGGCGTGAGCGTTAATGGCTCTTATAATGTGAACAAGTCCCAACTGGGGATCTACGGTTATCTCGCCCCCTAGGAATCCGACCACGAGTCTGGCTGAGATGCCAAGCTCTCTAAGCGTCATGACGAACGTGCTGGCGAAGTGAACACATATCCCCTGCTTCTCTTGCAGGAACCATATGACAGGGTCAACGCCTTCGGGTGGCCCCCCGCCAACCAGAAGTATGCTCGCGTTATAGGTGTATTCGCCGCTGGTTAGGCGGGACATGACGTTCAGGGCGGTTTGATAAACAGTGCCGCTGGCGTCTATGCTGTTCACGAAATCTATGAAGGTGCTGTTCGCCGAGAGGTAGGGCGGAACCTGAGTGTAAATATCACGTATGTAGAACGGTGTCTGGTCAGGGGTATCTGCGGTGTCGTTGATCACATCTAGGTTGATGGAGTACCCCGCAACTGTGTAGTTGAGTGTTGAGAGACCGGCGCCTGTGTAGTAGCCGTTGAGATAAGTGCTGTTGTACTCGTCCATGGTGATGTTGAAGGAGGTGAGGTCTCCCTGCACGGTTCCAATCCTGTACTGTCCCGCATCCACTATCGTGTAATTCGGGAACAGTGCCGGAATCATGGTGGACGCTGAGGCTGAGTGGGTGAAGTTCATATAAACCGTGTATAAGTAGTCCGCGTCACTTGGAACACTACTGGGATTGTATGGATAAGAGGCAGTCAGTGTTTTATTCCAGTCCATGTTGTAATAGTCGTAGGCCTCCAGCCTCCAGTATCTCGTTGGAGCAGAAGTATCATTGGGGTGAACTACCATCATTACGGCGTTCGGGTCTAAGAGCCCGTAGTCAAACATTTCTATGGGGGGAACGCCGGTAAAGTTTGGCAGAGTCACGTTGGGAAGGTCTTCGGGTATGTCGAACATGTCGTTGTACCAGTCCTGCGGGATTTCGGGAAGGTTTATGCTTGTTGTGATTGGCGTTATCCAGGGATAGTATATCTGTCGAATGTTTGACACGGTAATGTAGTTGAGCGCCTGCTGCACAAGGGGGTTCTGATAGTTGCTCAGGAAGAGGTACGTTCCCCCTAGGCTTAGAACCAACAGGAGGCTGAGCGCAATAGCTATGCCGGCTTTCTTTCTGGAGACCATCTCTTCACCAACGAGAAAGTGTTTTGCTTTCCCTTAGTTAAAAAGTATCGTCATTAATAATGATAAAGTTTTTGAATGTTGCAAAAACCACGAACAACCATATCATGGAAGGGATGCTTGTGAATACGGTTTAATAAGACGATTTTATGCGTAAAATACAAAAAGAGAACCACTTTAACGGAAATAGTGGAAGTTCATCGAACCCGTCGCGTAAAAGGACGATACTCAGCGCATAACCACTGGAGACGACGCGAAACGAACCGCAGGCCATGACCCCACTTTAGATGACGCGAAGTCGCTTTAGAGGCGGAGCTAGTCTAGACATAGTTTTAGGGATTCTAGGTTGGGAAAGTTGGGAGATACTGTTCGGGAGTTGTTGGTATGGGAGAGATCGATATCATGTTCAGTGAAGAAATGGGGAAGTATGACTTCGGCCCCGGGCACCCTTTCAGGGGGGATCGATTCATCAATTTTATTGAACGTTTCAGGGAGGAGCTTCTGAGGGAGAGATCGAGATTCGAAATCGTGGAGCCCAGGTACTGCACCGACGAGGAATTGTTACTGGTTCATGATCCTCTCTATGTTGATTATGTTAAGAAGACCGCGGCGAGGAGCGGTTTTCTGACACTAGACACCCCCCTCTCTCCGGGGATGGATGAGCAGGCCAAGCTGGTGGTTGGGGCTGCTCTTGAGGGTGCTGAAAGGGTTATGAGAGGTGATGCTTCAAAAGCTGTGGTCATCGGTGGGGGGATGCACCACGCTGGTGTGGATTACGGGGGAGGATTCTGCATCTACAATGATGTTGCGATCGCCGCCAAGATGCTCTTGGAGAAGTACAAGCTTAAGCGTATCCTCATTATAGACACCGATGCGCACGCGGGCAACGGGACGGAGGATATTTTCTACGAGGAGCCCAGGGTTCTTTTCATTTCCATTCACCAGGACCCCAGAACACTGTATCCGGGGAAAGGCTTCATTTGGGAGATAGGCTCAGGGGAGGGTGAAGGCTACACTGTGTGCGTTCCAGTCCCTCCGGGTTCGGGTTACGATGTTTACACATTGGTTATGGAGGAGATCTTTGTGCCCTTAGCGCGTGAATTTAAGCCTCAGATAATTTTCAGGAACGGAGGAAGCGATCCTCATTTCGCTGACTCGCTCACCAACCTCGGTCTCCCCATGAGGGGTTTCAACATGATTGGAGACTATGTGCGTAGAATGTCTGAGGAGCTGTGCGGAGGGAAAGAGCTGGACTTCATCGGAAGCGGCTATAATCCAATCGTTCTGCCCTACGCTTGGGTTTCCATAATCCTCGGCCTCGCTGGCATAGACAGAACCCTACCTGAACCCATCGAGCCGCCCTCATGGCTGGAAGACCCAAAAATCTTGGAGTACACGAAATCGAGGGTCATTGAGGAAATCAAGTTAACCTTAAGAGGCTACTGGGACTGTTTTAAATAGGGAAGAGCTTACAGTCTTAGTTGAACCAGCACCTTGGATTATACACGACCTCGACTGCGGGGTGGAAGTGCCTTTGACTACGAGTAGGGAATTAGCGGCGGATATGCTCACACAGTATGAGAGCAACAAAAAGAAAGCATCACTGCGAAACATTTTCTACAACACGGTGAACGCGGCCAATGTGCAGGACATCCCCGTAAGGACGAGTAGCTACGGTCTACTAATAGAAACGGTTAAACGCTTCAACACCATCGACTATCTTCTCATAAGAGTAATTAGGAAGAAACAATTCAGGGAACTAGACCCGTTTCTGCGTAACCTGCTGAGAATCGCCACCCTGGAGCTCAAATTCAACTACGATTCAACCATTCGTGTGGATGAAATAGTCTACAAGCTAGTGGCAAAAAAGATGGGTAAGGACAACGCAAGGTTTGCGAAGAACGTTCTCAAGAAGGTCAAAGAAATCAATGTGGAGGAATCCATAAACGAACTAGACAAGAATGAGCAGATTAGCCTAAAATGCTTCCACCCCACGTTTCTGGTCAACAAGTTTGTGGAAATCCTAGGCCGAGACGAAGCGGTAAAGCTGATGAACTCGTACAATCAGAAGAAAACGGTCTGGCTTAGGGTAAACACGCTAAAATCCAGCATAGAGGAAGCCGTACAAGCACTCCAGGAGAAGGGGGCGGCGGTCAAACAGGATAAACACTTTCCAGAGGTTTTCAGGCTGCTAGAAACAGAAACACCGGTTCCTCTGACCTCGATCTTCCAGGACAGAACCATAATAATTCAGGACAAGGCGAGCATAGCCGCGGTCTACGCGCTGGACCCAAAGCCGGGAGAACGCATTCTCGACGCCTGCGCCGCCCCCGGGATGAAAACCTCCCTCATTTCGCAGAAAATGAGAAACACCGGTTTAATAACCGCCGTCGACAATAACGAAGCACGCTTAAACAAGATGAAGGAACTCCTCGAAATCTCGGGTGTGGAGAACGTGGAGTTTATGCTGGCGGACTCGAGAAATTTTTCAGAGGGGGAGTATGACAAAATTCTCGTGGACGCACCCTGCTCATCCAGCGGGGTCATACAGTCCTCACCCGAGATCAAATGGAGGCTAAGCCAGAAAAAAGTGGACATGTACGCTTCCATTCAGAAAGACATACTCGAGAACACGCTAAACCTCCTGAAAAAGAACGGCACACTTGTCTTTTCCACGTGTTCGGTCTTTCCCGAAGAGGGAGAACAGATAATAGACGAAGTAATGGGAAGAGTCAAAATTGTAAGGCCGAAAATTCTCGGCACACAAGGCTACAAGGGGTACGAATGCTCCCCAAAGGTAAAAAGGCTCTTCCCCCACAAACACGACACGCTAGGATTCTTCATATGCAAAATGAGACTCAAATAAACAATCCTCAGTAAAACTAAAAAGGCAACTGCACCCCTCTCAGGGCTCAACCACGCTTTTGGAACCCGTTAAGTGTACAAAATCTTTTTCCGTCTTGAAGACGGGGGTTCATAACCGAGTGAACCTAAATGTACAATTGGAAACGCTTATAGCGTACCTCAAGTAAAGCTATACTAGGGTTAGCGATAGAAGCGGAGAAATAAAGAATGCCAGAGAAGAAGCGGTATAAGTACTGTTACCACTGCGGAACACCAATGGAAACAAGTGATAGCTACTGTCCCCGATGCGGCGCCGAAGCCCCACCGCCACCAAGATTCTGCATCATCTGTGGAAAGCAGTTAGCACCTAACACTAAGTTCTGCATAAGATGCGGATTCGAGCAACCATTGCCCGAGTCAGTGGAGGATCTGGAAGACCTGAACAATCTGAAGTACATCTTCGTAAGAGACAACGCGGGGCTGGCCCTCTACGAGCAGAGCCTTTTAACCGCCGACGAATTTGACGCTGATCTCTTGGCGGGATTCACAACGGCGATCTCCAACTTTTCAGTTGAGCTAGGCAAAAAGGGTGTGCGTGGCCTTATTTTCGAGGAGAAAAAGGGTACCACCTCGAGAATGCTAGCAGAGGTTGGCGAACACGTCACAGTTGTGGCTATGATGAGTTACGAGTCGCGAAGCGTGAAGAGAAAACTAAAACTATTCCTAAAAAGAATAGAAGAGGAATGCGCCGATCTCCTGAAAAACTGGAAAGGCAACGTCGTAGAAATAAGAGAAAAAATCGAACCACTCGTAGAAGAAGTCTTCAAAGTGAGTAGACTCAAAGAATTAGAACAGAAAGGAAAAACAAGCAAACCCGAAACAGCAGAGATAAAAGAGGAGCAACAGGCATCAGAGACAATTACTAGCCAGATAAACAGCCCCACCCAACAAGCAACAGAGACCGACAACGTAGAACCACAAAACGCAAACGAAAAAGATACCTTACCCGAGGATAAGGAGATAAGATTATAACGACCACCTGTCAGGGGTAAGCTCTCAAATCTACAACCCAACCGAAGATTCTTCTCCCCGAGAAACGACATAGGAAAGACCCATCTGCCTACCACCCTGGGCCACAGGATTTTGATACTCACGGCTCCAAGGCACACAGAAACACATCGGGTTCCTTCGCTCCTACTAATTAACCTCAGAACATCATTATGTTCGCATTTCCCCCATCGCCATCGTGAATAAGGGAACCTGATTTCGGAAACGAACTTTCCGTAACCAAAAATGGTGAAACTTTACACGTTCAGATAGGGTATGGTGGTTAACGGTTTTACGGTAGTTTTCTCTAACCAGAAGAAGCGAAAGAGCGTTCTTTACTCTGGTTCTTAAAAGTAGAGGAAGAGGAATGAATCGGCTGTTTACTTGAAGAGTTCAACCTTGGCTGTGCCTATTATGGACCGCTGGACACCGTAGAAGGTGTGTTCTATCTTGTTTTCTTCCTTTTTCCGTTCAACGATAACGTTTTGTCCGTCCTTCAGCCAGCCTCTGTAGGCTGCCTCGTATAGCTTCACGCTGCAATCCGGTGGGGGTTCAATCTTGTCGGGTGTGTAAGAGGAACTTATTGTCGCAATGGGTGTCACGGCCTCCTGCCATATTTCCAAGTCTACGAACTTTTTACCCTCCCGCTCATATTTTTTGACGACCCTCGCTTTGGAGTGAACCATATCTCCGGGTCTCACCATCCCTCTGAACTGTACATCAATATCCTTTAGTTCTCCGTCCTCTCCAATCCAGTTCACTATAGCCTGAATCAGGTAGGCCATGTCCAAGAGGCCGTGGGCGATAACTCCCTTTAAACCCGCCATGACGGCGATCTCCTCATTCGTGTGAATCGGATTGCCGTCTCCCGAGGCTTTAGCGTACTCCACCAACTGCTCCCGCGTTATTGGTCCTTTGATGTAGGGGGGTATCTCGTAGCCTTCCTCCAATTCGTCAAAACTCACCATACATACTCCTCCTTTAAAATCCTCCAGGTCTTATAATAAAAGTGGTAGTAACCTTAGACACCATCTCACCGTTTTGATTCTCAACGGGCACGTCGTACACCAAAAACAGCATATTATTTTTCACGTAGATATCTTTAACTTCAACGTGCAAGCGAAGCTTATCTCCAGGCCTCACCGGTCTGAAGAACTCGTATCTCTGCCCACCGTGTAAGAGTTTGGAAACATCCTTAATGATTCCCTCTTCCTTGAACTTACCTAGAGAGACGACCGAGGTGATCCAGTACACTGAGGTAAACGAGAGTGGAGCTACTAGTTTGCTGTCATCCTCATCCAGGAACTCTGGTTTCAGGTCATCTGTTGCTCTGGCGTAGCTTCTGATTCTGTCTCCAGTCACCTCGAAGGTTAGGGGAGGGAATTTCATACCGATATACTTTTCATACTTGGATTCACTCACACTGTTCAACCTCCAGATAATCGTTTGATCGAACAGTAGAATAAGCGATTGAGGTGTCTATTTCTTGGGTTGTTTACTATTTTTCGTATTTAGTATTAAATCTTTATGGTTGTACCTCCTGCACCGAGTTTTGTGTTTAGTGGTAAGAGATTATTCAGATTTTAAATATATAGCAAATTCAAAAAACATTTTAAAAAAATTGTATTTAAATATCTATACACCATAGAATATAATTTATAAGAAAAGTTTATATAAAGAATTAAGTTAGAAAAAAGTAAAGTCCAGTCCGTAAGGGAGGAATACAAAGTGTCCGAGATTATGTCTCATCTCAAAAAGATGGAAGAGGTCGCCGCCAGCAGCGAAGATGTCGCAGCCGAGCTAGAAGGATGGGAGCGGGTCATCCAATTCCAAGGAGAAGGAGTTGAGCCATTCTACATCACGATAAAAGACGGAAAAATGTCGGTCTCAGAAGGCACACACGAAAGCCCAGACCTAACAATGGAGGCAAACTACGAGACAATGCTAGGCATGCTAACGGGGGAAATCGACGCCACATCAGCCTACATGAGCGGAGACCTAAAAGTTATTGGAGCCCTTCCAGACGCGGTGAAATTCAGAACCGTAATAGAGATCATAAGAGACGAGATGGAGTGATTATTTTTTACCTTCCCTACTTTTTTAGTGCACACCCAAAAAACAGAAACCCAAAACACGAAACCCAACAATAGCATTTATACCCTTCTAGAAAGGGAAGGAACATCACAAATTCAGACGCGCCCAAAAAATGGGTTTCATCAGTCAATAAACAAAAGGTTAATAACGTGGAAAACAAATTATTCACGGGTACGTAAGAGAGGCATGAAGGACTGGACAATGTCTATTGACGAACTCACCCTAGCTGAAATCGTGGAACTCAAGGAGCAGGGAATACCGCTACCAAAGAAGTTCATAGAGATAATCGGTAAGCCATACGCCATCATGATACTCTCTAGGTCAAACGGTGAGATCCGCTTAATACCCACCGATACCTCTGAGGTGGTCAAACTCACCGTGGAAATCGACAAACTCTCCCAAAGATTTCTCAGAGACCTAGGGCTAATTATAGTGAGAGACAAGATAGAGTTTCTTCACACCACCGGTCTCTGCCGAAAGGGAAAACAGTGCTTCTACGAGGGGTACATAGAAAAGAACAAGTTATCGGTGGAAGTTGAGGAACTAAAGTTTCAGGTTTCACAAATAGAGGGTGTAACAAAGGTGGATGTGAATATAATAAAGTTATAAATCTCTAAATATTA
>JAUQYY010000404.1 GCA_030587505.1 Candidatus Sigynarchaeota archaeon | reverse complement strand
TTTGTCACGCATTAAGCAAATAAATAAACTTTTGGAAGTTGAAAAGTGTAGGCGGGGGGTCCCTGTCAAGAGCCTATTGTTCATCGGTGCCGCTGATACGGCCAATTTTTATTGGTGTCCTATGAAAAGCCTTCTTTCAAATATTGATATGGAGCCTCTTTATTTTAGGTCCTATTTACACGATAGGCTATTATATTCATTAAAATTAGGATATGTCAAGACACTTCCAAGAGATGTAGAGAAGCTTCTATCAATTGGTGATGAAATAGGGTTTAATGATATAGAAAAATTACTCAGAGAACAGATCCACGATGATTCCGAGAAACCGCCTTCTTTCGTTATTTTTTCTACATTTACATCTGGGGGACCAACGAAGTGCATGGTTCTTAATCCGTCTCTTTCCCCTGCGGTAAGAGATAGATTAGAGAAGTTAGCGAAGAAAGAACGTATTAACATTGTAAGTCTTGATGAGATGCCACCAAAGTTGAGAGGGGAAATTTGTGAAGATTTTCTGGCTGAAAGATACCCTACTATTAGGTGGAATTTTGAATGGGAAAATTATGTTATTGTTGGTGTTCCAGACGGAATAACTGAAGACTTTGTTTATGAGTTCAAAACTACTGGAAGCGAGTTTCTATTAGGCTACATGGAACGTAGTGCTTTGGCTCAGGGAGATCTTTACGGGTTTTTCTTTAGGCGTCAAAACAAGAGAGTTCAGATATATGTAGTAAATCAAGCGGAAACTTATACATGGCATGAGAAAGTTGACATTAATGCTGCGATAAGTTTACTTAAAGCGTTTAAGAGACTTGATGAGACTAGGGAATTCACTTTTCCTGAAAAATGGAAATGCAGAAACTGTAGTTTCAGACGAGTATGTAAGCAAAAATATAGATGAGATGTTATGAAGGAGAAATTAGCGACGGCAAATTTTTTGGTGTTTTTCGAGAACTTTTCCAAGTTCTGGCCGGAGTGCATTTTCATTAATTTTTATGAAATGTGAAGTTTGTTTTAGATATTTTAACCAAGGAGTTTTTGTTGTTGATTGTAAAGAGCTTAGAATTATGAGTTTTGAGCGGGCTCTTGTAAAGGCGACATTCGTTCTTCTATAGTCTAATATGGCTTTGTGTTCGTAATGTGTTGTGATTGAGTAAATTATGAGGTCTTTCTCTCTGCCTTGGAAGCTGTCTACTGTTTCTGCGAGGCGAAGATCGAGTAGGTTTTCAGGATCCTCAGGTTCGTATTCCTCATTAGGTTCTTGTCCTTTTCTGTAATGATATAGTGAAGCAACTATTGGTTCCTCTGTTTTCTTTAATTCCTTGATGACTTCGCGTATTAAATTTGCTTGAGCACGATAGGTTGTTATTATGGCTATATTCGAGGAAGGGATCCCTGAGTTTAAGATTGTGCTGTATATCTTAATAGCGGCTGCCGCTTCTAGTGGATTGGCCCCTGACGCTCCTTCGATTCGTCCTTTTTTAACTTTGCACCAGTCCATGTAGCCATTATCTATTTGCACCCATATTAGTGGATTGACTGGTTCTAGAGCTTCTTTTAGCCAGCCGTTTGTGTTTATTGATACGTTTAGGGAACTATTTGTTACTGTTTGGTGGTGATTGAGTTTGCCTTGATAGAATAGTTTGCTGATGGCTTCGAAGATCTTTTTATTTCCTCTTCTTTGGATCGTTAGCATTCGTGTTTTTTGTGGGTTGGTTGCGGCTAGTTCCATCAGAGACCATGCTCCAGCATATTTGTGCAGTGATCTGACGATTGGTGGTAATTGTCGAGTGTCTCCGAATATTACCCATCGTCTTGAGTAGTAAATTGGTATGATTGATGTGCATAATGGTACGGTGGATGATTCATCAACGAATACGTAATCAAAGGTGGGCCATCTTCCAGTTTCTTTCGATGAAACATTTAATCCATACACGTTGTCGCATACGGAAAGTTTTGCTATGGTCATTCCTATTATGCGTTTGGTCAGTAGGATGCGTTTTAGCCATTTTCTGTATCCTTCGTGTGGTGAGGGAGTGTCGATAAATTGTCTTATTATTTTTGATATTTTGGCTGGATGTCCGATGCGTACTATCTGGTCTTTTAGGTCTCTTCTGAGGAAGAATATTTTTTCTAGTGCGTTGTCTACTGCAACGTTAGTGTGTGATGTTATTAGAACTGTTGCTCCTTTTTCGACTGCTTTGATTGCCGCTACAGCTATTGTTGTTGTTTTTCCTGTTCCTGGTGGTCCTT
Organism: Candidatus Sigynarchaeota archaeon; assembly: GCA_030587505.1. Lineage (GTDB taxonomy): Archaea > Asgardarchaeota > Lokiarchaeia > Sigyniarchaeales > Sigyniarchaeaceae > Sigyniarchaeum > Sigyniarchaeum tengchongense. The sequence goes on along the minus strand of JAUQYY010000404.1, from coordinate 2,899 downwards.
CGATTGCTCTGTAGTCCCATTGTGGCATTGTTATTATTTCTTGGACTATGCTTTGTTTTTCTGGGTCAAGGTCGTATTCTTTTACGGTAATTACGTTTTTTGTCTTTTCTATTGGTTTTGGTGGATTTACGCCTGGGATTTGTACGAATAGCGAAAGATGCTGTCCGTCTCTTTTTGATTTTTCCTGGAGTATTGTTGCTGCTGAATCGTATAGGATGACTGGTTCTGCGATTTTTAGAGGGGCTTCTTTTGGTAGGTCTTTTGATCTGTCGAATAGTAGGGTTAGGTTGTTTTTGGTTTGTTCTGATACTACTCCTATTATTTTGCCGTAATAGACGGAGTCGTAGGGTCTGAGTGTGTATTCCTGTTTTATCCTTGCTTGGAGTTTTGCGACTGTTACTGTTCTGTCTTTGCTAGGATATGCTTCTGTTAGTCGTGCTTGTCCAATTATTACTGTGTTTTTCTCGGCTTCTCTGCGTTCATTCTCGATTACTTTTATGACTTCATCGTATGGAACTGGTAGGAGATCATAATGTGGAGACTTGAAAGGTTCCGAGATAACATAGTCGCAATTTGGATTTGTACAACTTAAAAATCTCAAGTTTCCGGCTGGTGGGATGGTAGGTTGTAATGGGTGACCGCATTTGAGGCAGCGTTTCAGGGGACGGCGGCGGAACAGTGACATACATTTATAATCTGAAAACGGTTTTATTAAATGTAAGGTGCGTTAAGGATGCTCAGGCGGGAGCGATTTTTTCAGAATGAGCTTTTCTCTCTTTTGAGTAGATTGGTTGAGGGAAAGAGGTTTGCTGGTTTGGAGTTAGGCGTTGAGACTGATTTTCCTCTTGATAGGAGACAGGCTGACATTGTTGTTTATAGAAAGCCCGACAACACGCCTGTTTTGATTATTGAGACTAAGCGTAAGATTGAGCGTGTCGGTCGGTGGAAGACTGAGGAGAGATTTGACCCTTATGGCCGGCCTGTTGTTGGGCAGGCTTTGGTTTATGCTGCACTTGCTATGGATCAGTTTGGTCTTCCGGTTACGCCTTTATTTGCTACTGCTAATCGTGATGCACTTGTTTTGTTTGGTCCTTTAGATAATCCTTGGGATTTTTTGGACAAAGATGCTGCGGTTTCTGCTGATTATGAACTTGCTCTTAGGCCTGATGCCTATATGCGGTTTGTTCATGAGCATTATATTTTGGATGAGAAGCAGCCAGCAAGGGAAGAGTTTCTGGAGCATTTGCTTGATGTAGTCTGCAGGATTTGGCAGCGTGAGGTTTCGCCGCAACAGGTGCGTAGGTCTGTGGGCGATTGGCTTCTTGGTAGTTTGCGGTATTTTGTTGATTCGCTTAGTTCTTATTATGTTAATGATGTGTTGTATTTGCGGTTAATGGAGGATTCAAATTTTGTTGGTGATTTAAATCGTGAGGCTTTGAAAGCTGGTTATAGAAATGGCATTTCGGATATTGTTGGCGAGGATTTGAGTAAGACGCATATTTTGGCTAGAATGATGACCTATGTTTTGATGAACAAGATTATTTTCTATAAGGTTCTTGAGCGTTCTTATCCTTTGCCTAAATTGGAGCCTATTTTGAAGTCGAATCCTGATATTTCGTCTGATCAGTATTTGGCGACTCTTAAGAAGTTTTTTGAGAAGGCTGTTAGCGTTACTGGGGATTTTGAGCAGATATTTTACACTGGGCTTTTTGATTATATAGTGTTGGCTGATGAGGTTGCGGCGAGGAAGGAGATCGATGATCTCATTAGTTTGCTTTCTACGGTTGAGATTGAGCAGTTAGGGGATATTGTCGGTTATGTCTATGAGGATTTGATACCTGCTGAGGAAAGGCATCAGATGGGGCAATTTTATACTCCGCCTCCTATTGCGGAGTTGATTGTTAAGTGGTGTTTGAGGTCTCCTTCGGATTGTGTGCTTGATCCTGGTTGCGGTAGTGGTACCTTTCTTGTTCAGTCTTATTGGCGTTTGGTTGAGTTGAAGACTGGGCGTAGGAGGATTCCGTCTAGGGACGTTCATGTTTCGACTCTTAAGCAGCTTTATGCTATTGATATTAACCCGTTTCCTACTCAATTGACTGCTATGAATTTGGCTATGAAGAATGTGCGAGCCCCTACAACTGAGGCTAATATTATACATGCTGATTTCTTTACGGTTGTACCTAGACAAGAAGTTCTTGCACCTCATTCGGTGATGACTGCTGATGGTAAGAAGTATAGGGTTGTGAAATTGCCGAAAGATGGTTTTGATGCTGTGGTTGGCAATCCACCTTATACACGGTGGACTGAAATTCCGGATATGGTTCAAGATAATATTAAGGATAGGTTAGGTAAGGTTCTTTCAAAGTATAATCTTCATGCTGATGTTGCTAGGGGTAAGGAGCCTGGTATTTATGTTCATTTTATTATGTGGGCTAAGGAGTTTCTTAAGCCTGGCGGTAGGCTTGGAATGATTATTTCGGATAGTTGGCTTCAGACTGATTATGGTGTTGAGTTTGGGCGTTTTCTTTTGGAGAACTTTAAGGTCAAGGCTTTGATTGATGTAGCGGCTAGAGTTTTTCCTGTTCCTCTTATTGGTGCATGTATTATTTTGCTTGAGAAGCCGCTTGAGGGTGAGAATGTTGAGGATAATGAAGTTGTTTTTACTTATCTTAATATACCTAAAGGAGAATCGTTGAAGGTAGATAATGTTCTAAAGGTTATTAAAGATCCTAAGTCGGCTACTGGATATTATAGAGTTAGTGTTATAAGGCAAGGTGATTTGCCTAGGGATCAGAAGTGGATTAATTTCATTTTTAATGCTGAGGAGATTTTGGAGGAAATCCGTGAAAAAACAATTAAAATGGACGAACTGTTTGAGCCTTCTTATGGTAATGCAACC
>JAUQYY010000402.1 GCA_030587505.1 Candidatus Sigynarchaeota archaeon | reverse complement strand
AGCAACAAGGTTCCCTCTGCACGAACACGAAAAGTTATTCTCAAATTTCAACACGGAACAGGATTTATAGGCATACTCACACTTGCAAAGACGCTGAAGAAATCCAGAGAATAATACTTGAGGGGAGAAAAGATTTCGGAAAGGTTTCGTGATTCCCGCTACTTTTAATTAGGGGTTAACCTGAAAGTGAAAGAAGATTTATTATAGATTTCCTCTTCCTAGTATGTTTAACATTGTTGAGTTGTGTATGGTCATCCTTGGTTGAGGTTGGTGCTATGGATTGGAAAGTTAGGGCTCCTCTTCGTGTTGATTTGAGTGGTGGTTGGACTGATGCTCCTCCGTTCACTGAGCAGCATGTTGGTGCGCTGGTGAACTTTGCCATCGACAAGTTTCAGGTCTATGACGGTAGTGAAATTGTGTGTGATTGGCTTGGTATGGGTCTTGGAACCAGTGGTGCTTATAACGTTATCAAGGCGATTGTTGAGGATGGTCTAAGGGACCTTGAGGAGATTCTTATGAGGGCTTATCGGAGGGAGCTTCAGGAGAACGTGTGTGGGATGCAGGATATGGCTGCGAGCACCTACGGGGGTTTGAACTACTGGGAGTTCTACAGGGACAACGTTTATCGCACGCCTATTCCCGTGTCGGAGGAGGTGAGGCGGGGGCTTCAGGATCTCGCGGTTCTCGTTAACACTGGGAAGTCTCGTAGTCCTCGCCACTTTTTCGTTTACGCCAACTACCCCTACGTCGAACCGATTCTTTGCAAGCTGAGCGAGATCGCAACCAGGATGAGGGACGAGCTTCTTTCGGAGAACATGTTCCGTGTGAGGCAGCTTGTTAGGGATACGTGGTACTGGCAGAGCCGGATACCCACTGTTAGCACTCCCGAGATTGAGAAACTGATAGGTATGGCTGACGCGGGGAAGGTTTGCGGAGCCGGAGGCGGGGGCTGCGTCCTCCTCCTGTTTGAGAACGAGAAGAGACTTGAAGCCTTCAAGGAAAAGTTTAAGGACGTGATTCTCTTCAAGATATGGGAGAGAGGAGTCGAAACCTCAAGCGGAGAACTCTAAAAGCACAGTCACACATTAGCCGGACCGTTGAAAAACATTCGCGTGCTGCCCTGCGGTGACCTTCGGAGTGCTGCGTGAAAAACCTTACTAGACCGAATTGAAAAGACTTGGAATCCGTGTATGGTGGGTGATGATGTATGGGGAAAGGTAAGAAGATGCCTGAGGAAGAGTTGAGAAGGGAGATACGAAAATTTTTGGACGAGAGAAAGGTCCTGGTTTTGTGTACCTGTAGCAATAACATTCCTCGCGCCACACCTCTTGATTTTTACACCGAGGAGGAAGGCTTCAATATCTATGTGGGTCTTGCTCCTGGGAGAAAAGTGAAAAACATTGAGGAGAACCCTGTTGTTAGCATCGGCATCTACACTCCGCTGGACACGGGTAAGATACAGGGGATGCAGATCACCGCAACCGGAAGAGATCGACTAATATTTCTGAGGGAGGGCGACGAGGGATTCGAGGAGGCGCAGAAGATAGTTCGGGGAAAGAGAGACCTCATCCTGAAAATCATTCCCGAGAAAATAGAGATGCTTGACTACGATTTCATCAAAAGAGGATACTCAAGGTACCAAGTATTAGAGCTTAAGTGATGGGTTCCGACGCTGATTGGTTAAATTGTTAGAATTTCCCGTCTGAGGTGGGAGGATGGAGCTTAGACGCATCTTCATCCCCCTTTTTCACTTTCCCGCGCTCTAGGTTAGGAGTAGGAAGAGCGGCGCAGGTATTCCCACGTAGTTTCGTCCCTTGATCATTGCGTTCCTTGTGATTATTATTCCCTTGTGTGATTTTCCGCCTTTCACAAAGTCTATGATTCCATAGGCGTCGTTTCTGTGGATTGAAGACTTGTATTTGACCTCGAGGGGTATGAATGAGTCTCCCATTTTTATCACAAAGTCTACCTCCCGCTTTTTTTCGCTTTCCCAGTAGAAGAGCTTGGTGGTTGAGTCGAATTGAGGGCTGGGCTCCAAATCTACTAGAAGACGAATCAAATGATCACAGACTACAGATTCAAGTATTCTGCTCTTCTCTTCAGGGTTTTTGAGATAGTCTAGGGAATATTGAAACGGGTTTCTTTCGCCGAAGGCCCACCACCTGAGTGCGTGGAAAATGAATGGATCCGCGAAATATATTTTCTTGGCTTTTCTATAGTATGGTACGCCCTTATCTTTGGCGAGGTGATGGATGTAGGAAACCACGAAACTGTTTCTGAGGATGGTGACATACCAGCGTATCGTATCGTGACTTGCGATTTCGGTTCCCTTTTTGAGAGTGTTCCAGCCAACTTGGGAGGAAAGCGTTTCAATCACCCGCTGAACCACCTGCCTAAGATACGCCTCGTTGCCTCCCCATCGTACGATATCTCGTAGAATGAGATTCACGTAATCGCCGTAAACTATCTCAGGGATTACTCCCTCAGAGATGTAACAATTAACAGCCCGGGGAATTCCACCAGTAACGAGATAATCCTCCAGGAAGCCTTCTAAGATATTCGAGTATGGTGTCAGTTCTTGAAGGACATCGGGTATCTCCCCCTCGGCGAGCACGCGTAGGATTCGCAGCTTCACGCTTCTGGACTGAAGATTCATGCTGCGAAGAGTGTCGTGCAAACTCGCGTCCCGTGTTTCCACGTATTCGCAGAATCTTGCACCGAGAAGAACTTTGTCGGGAAGGCTGTTCACTAATTTGTCCACTTCCCCTCTTCTCCCCGCAAGACTCTCAGTCGCCTTTAACACATCGAGACTGTGTGATCCAGTGAGCACCACCAGGCAGTCTCTAAGTTTTCCTATGTCGTAGAGATACTTGACGCTGCGTTGCCAGTCTCTGATCATGGAAACCTCGTCGAGGAACAGGTACACTCTGCCGTCGAAGAATCTCCGAACCCAATCCAGATACTCCCTGATTATTGAAGTCAGCTCTTCAAAGCTCGAAACCTGGTCACAGGTCCAATAAAATATTCTGCGAGGATCAACACCCTCTCTCAGAAGTTCTCTAATCTTAAGTTTGAGAAGCGTGGTTTTTCCTACCTGTCGGGGTCCACGAAGGGTGTAAACAATATTCGTATCCCACTCGAATGTTTCCATGATTTGAGGCTTCCACTTAAAGGAGGATTTTTCCCACACCCTGATAAGATGATCATCATCAATAAGTCTCTTGTCTCTCCACCAAGGATTCTGCTCGTTCAAATCTGTTAACGACATTTTTCCTCAACCTGAAGGTGAATTGGCAATGTATTTAT
>JAUQYY010000391.1 GCA_030587505.1 Candidatus Sigynarchaeota archaeon | reverse complement strand
AAGGAGGATGAACAAGAACCCGAGAAAGCTCTTGACCGACCCATACATGTTCACCATAGATGAGCTTATAAGGGCGGGTTACGAGGCGGGGTTCAGGAGGGTTACCACGAAGGCTGAAACCTTTTTTTCATACTTTGTATTCTTTTTCATGAAGGGATTCTTTCCAAAAAGGTATTTGGAAACGATTTACAGGGAATCCTACAACATAGACAGAAGATTATTCCACCGCCTCGTGCCGGAAAGATTCAGAGCTACAGCTAACCTCTACTGCCAAAAATAGAGAATAAAAGGGTTGTAAAAAATTCTGTGGAGGCTGGTTACCCCCCCTCAGTGTACATCCAGACATGCAAAAGTTTGGTGGAGAGTTTGGAAGGTTATTCTTCCAGGTTTGCTCCACAGTTCGGGCAGAAAACCGCAAAGGGCGGGACTTCGACACCACAGTGCGGGCAGAACCGAGCTTTCTGAGGGGGTTCAATCTTTATCTCTACTTTTGCTTTTTCCTCCTCGGGAACGATAACCTTTCCTTCCTCTTTCGGTTTCCCTCTCTTCATTCCCGCACCTTCGCCAAGCTCCTTCACCCAGCTGAACATGTTCAGCAGGAGCTTAGCGTTATCAAACCTTTTCAGAAAAGCTCTGGAAAACATCATGACGCTGCTCACGAAAATCATCGTTCCCTTCCCGTACTCTCTAACCGCTATCACCGGGAATGATCTCACACCCAGTTGAACCCGTGCTATCTGTTTCCATTCGGGAATCAGGTTTGCTCTAAACCATGGTGCGTGAATCTTGAAGATTCCCTGGGTGATAGGATGCAGAGTGAAGTCGGTTACGAATTTTGAGTTCATTCCCAGCCAGTCTATGCCGATCTCGCGGGCGAAAACCGTCTTGTAGTTCCTGTCGTTGCGAGACGGGGTCACTAACAATATTCCACCGTCCTCAACGTACTGCATCACGGCTCTTGTTTCCTCCACTCTCCAGTCGTAGTCCCTCTTGTATTTTCTGGGTCCAATGATGGCTAGGGCGTCGTACGGCTCGAGTAGTTTGTCCGAGAGAGGGTCCGAGGCGTTTACGTAGAGTTCCAAACCCCAGTTTACAATGCTGTTCTTTATGTCGTTGTAGATTCTGGTTTTGGTTTCTTCATTATGATACTCGTCCATTAGTATGGTTACATTGTTTGACAAACCAATTAACCTCCCATTGTAATACAGGTTCAGAGGTTCTAAATTCTAAATGTCATTAGATGAATATAAATCTAGCTTTAATGGCAATAGGCCAAAAAATTGTGCTTCGGCTCAGTGAAGAGGGTTCATCTCGGAGTACTGCTTCGTTCGGAGGTTCGCTAGGCCCTCGGCAACCCTCAGTATGTTGCCGGTGGGAATCTGGGGTTCAAGCATTGCCACGAACCGCCTCCAACGCTTGGGAATGGAGGTTATACCGTTTTTGGCTCCGCAGAGGCCCCCCGTGATGCAGCCTAGGGTATCCGTGTCGCCTCCGGAATTCGCCGTGATTATGAGAGCCTTCTTAATGTCACCTCTACAGGCGGAGAATATGGCCAGGGCTGACGGCACGGTCTCCCACGAGAGCGGCCCCACTCCGATTTCGCGGTAGAGAATCTTTTGAATCTCCCAAAGGTCCGTTTGACCCCTAACGAACTCCTCAGCCATCTTTATTCTGAAAGCGACGCTCTTTCCAGACTTTGTGCCATAGTTTTCACCCATCTCCGCCCCCTCAAAGGCGGCCTCAACTATTTGGTCCACATTAAAGCCTTCAACCGCAGCGGAGGTTGCGCAGGCAACAGCTACAGCAGCCGAAATCGCACAGCTCGTCCCGTGGGTGACCATCGACGCGGCGACTGTTTTCTCAAGGATCACTTCAGGCTCATAGGGTGTGCACAAACCTATAGGAAAGGCGCGCATAGCAGCCCCGTTTGTACTCCCAGTCGTGGAAACTGTTTCAGGATTACTCCGGAGACGCTGTATCGAGGCTCGGGTGGACGGGCCGAGGCGAGGACAGTCAGCACTCTTCAAAACCGCCTTGGCGATAACCTCGTGGGTGACGTTTGCCTGGTTCTCTATCAGGGCTTCGGCGACGAGAAAGTTTAGAATGGTGTCGTCGGTTATCTCTGGGCTTAAGGGGTCTTTAACAACCCCGAACCTTGACCTTATCTGAAAAGGCGTCATCCCCTCGGTCGCCGCCCCAAGGGCGTCGCCAATGGTCAATCCTACCAGACACCCGTGTATGCGATCAAGCACATCGTGCATACTATTCCTCCGAGTGCGAAAACCGTTTTTGGGGTGTATCGATTCAGTAGAAGAACCGTCGTAATTTCTGGGTCTACAGGTGTTTATAAGATTTGCACGTACGGTGATTCTTAACGACTTGAAACGCTCGAAGAAAGATTTATTTTTCAGTAAAGAACATATATCTTGCCCAAAATATCCTTATTAATCTTTACATTTTTCGACTGATGAAAGACTTAACGGGGGTTTAGAGCACTAGTAGTAAAACCACACTTTCGCGGAGACCCTAACAGAATACTCTTGTATCTCCCCTCAAAGGAGGTTTCCTCTGATGAAGATTGATGAAAAAAAGAAGATTTCTGGAACGTTTTGGATTGATTCAAAAAATTGGATGTGGAAGATAGAGGTGGACCAGAAGAAGATGAGCGAGTACTCGGAAAAAAGCGACCCCATTCTGCTGCGATCAGACATAGCGGCCCTAACCGAAATTTACAACATTTCTCAGATTAATCCCGCCTACGCCAGCCACTCGGGCGTCGCATCGATACAAGACGACCTCTCCATTCTACCCCACAGACTCGTAAAAGAGAAAGGGGTGCCCATGCTAGTCGCGTATCCAGTGATGTTCAAAGGGAATTTCCAGTTTGCGCCGGAAAGGCACAGAGACCCAATAAATCAGAAGGAGCGAGTCTACGTAAACATCAACCTTTTGAAGGGCGACACGGAAATAGAAGTGGGGAGAGTCTACGCGATGCTGGACGAAAACGAAAAGATCGTCGGCATAGCCAAAGAGAAAGACAAGTTTATGATAAAAATTCTGTAAAAACCAACATGGCAAAAGGACAAGTAAAAATTCGATCAAATCATTCCTGCTACTCCACCTACCGGCTAACACCTCTTCCCTCTTAATTTTCGACTCGCCATTCAACTGTTTTAGTTTTGGCTGCGAATTCGGACACCGCTGGATTGAACACGAGTTAGTTAATGGTTAGAAGGAAAAGCCGCACTTGCATAAGGACGTGATGCGGGCTAAGTTCCTGTGGGAATCGTTCAATAGTAAGTGAATTGTGGAAGACACTATTCAGCCCTTTTTATTGACTCTTTGAGGCGTTGAAGTATCATTCTGATGTCTTCCTCAGTTTTGTCGCCTGCTGCTTCGCTTGTTTGGACCTGAGAAATCTGCTTCGTCTCGGCAGTGACAGCCTGTATCGGTGTGGGCTGATACGCAGCTGTTTCTGGTTGTACTATTGATTTTTTGTTTATGCGAGCCCTCAGCTCATCAAAGAAGTTCTCGGTTACCGGTACCTCCTTGGAGAGGGGAATGTTGTTTTCCGGTGTTCCGGGCTTCGCTTCCACTGGCGGTACAGGCCTTGGGGGTGGGGTTTGAGGGGGGCGGAGTTCCTCTCGTGAAACCGCCACTGTGGGTTCTTGTGAAGGCTTCGGAGGCTTTGGGGGAGTCGCTGGTGGAATAGTTGAAACCTCCGGTTCTGGTGGTTTCACGGGTATTTGCGGCTCCGTCATTATGGCGTCCTCTACCAGCTCTGTGGGAACACGGATACCACCCACACCGGTTGCGCTCGTCTGACTCACGCTGGTCATGCTCGTTTGTTTGGACTTTTCGAGGCTGGATACCCGGCTTTCAAGGCTTCCCATTTGCTTTTCGATTGTGAGAAGTCTCTGCTCGAACGAGGATAGGTAGGTTGATAGAATTTCTGAGAGTCTTTCTATGCCCAGCTTGACTTCGTTGAGTATTTCTGAATCTCTTTTCAGTTGGGGGGTTTTCCCCGGTTGCCCACTTATCGGAGAATCTAGAGCTCCTTCCTTCTTATTTTTTCCAAAAATCGGCATGAAGTTGCACCCTATAAAAAGTTAATGTAACGTGGTAAATTAAGATTGTGATTTCGACATTTTTGATAACTTTTCCTGAATATACAACGCTTGTGGGTTTTAAGTTGTCGCTTTCCTGACGCTGTTTGGTTTTCCGGGAACCTAACATGCTTGCTGAGCTTTTTTTGACCGTAACTTATATTTTGTGCAGAATTTACAGGTTTAAGAGGGAGCGCCGTACCTGTGCGAAACTATAATTAATATTAATCAAATAAGAAATAAAGGTTTTGGACAGTGAGTATAGTATCGAAGGTAGGGCGCC
>JAUQYY010000388.1 GCA_030587505.1 Candidatus Sigynarchaeota archaeon | reverse complement strand
GAGAAGCAACATTCCAGTAATCATGAAGGGCCTTCTACCGTAGCGATCCGACATCAAACCAAAGGGAACCGTGGTCACAAGCTGCACGAGTGCGTACGAAGCAAAAATAATCCCCAAATCCAAATCGGATGCGCCGAGCGAGAGAACATACTGAGGGAGAAAGGGCACCACTATCCCGTAGCCTAAAGAGTCGATAAAAGCGCTTGAACAAACGATTACCAGTGTCTCCATTGAGGGGGAAAGCCTTCTCAGAGGAGCACGCAAAAAAATACCCCTGCAGGTGTTTGCCTTCATTAAATATCTTTCTTCAATGTTTTTAAACCTAACCAAACCCCACAGACAGAGTTGAGCTTCTTCTTCCCTCTACTCCTTGTTTTCACCGCTTCTTTCGGATACTTCCTGGTGAATATTCCCTTCTCTACTATTAAGATTTGAGTCGCTATAATCATTACAACGAGCATTCCGGTGAAAACCCAGAAGATGGATTCCAATCCATAGTAGGATGTGATGAGGACTCCAAGTAGGGGTCCTATGCTGTAGCCTATGGTGTACGGGATGTTGAAAAGCCCCGAGGCGGTTCCAAAGGTTTCCATGTTCTCGCTTCTGAGGGAGTCCGCCGCAAGAGGCATAAGCGGGGTGAAAGCCAGACTCCAGAAGACACCAGCAATCCCAACTACCAGGAGAAGCAGGAGCACACCAGAGGCGTAAGGAATCAGCGGAATTACAAGGCTTAGGGCTACGAGCCCATAAACGATGAACACCTTCCTGCCGTACCTGTCCGACAGCCTGCCAACGATTGGCTGAAAAACCGCGAATGTTAGGAAAGTCACGCCGAAAAACAGTCCAATCTGGGTTCGGGACATGCCGAATCTCCCAGCAAGTAGGGGGGCATCAGGGGCTCGATGAATCCAAAAAAGATAGCCACCATTATGTAGATGAACACAACTATCAGAACGTTCCTAATTTTGAGGACCCCACGCAGCATTCCACGGTAGGGTATGGAAACCTCCGCACCCTCTCTCTCCGGCAGCCGCAGCCTGACGAGCATATACACGGATGCAGCCAGAGCCACAAAACCCACAGCGAGGAAAGGCACTCCAAAGTTAATGTCACCCAGCACCCCGTCGACCAGGGGGCCGGCTATGCTGCCCATGGCAAAAGCCCCGTTGGTGATCCCAAGCTTCTCCCCCTTATCGTTCCCGGGGTAGTGTCCGCCACGAGGGCGAGGGCGGAAGACCACGCCGCGGAGGCGGCTAACCCCTGCACCGCCCTGCAAACAACCAGTGCAGGTACGCTCTGAGCAAAAGGAAAGTACAGGAAAGAAGCGGCGAGAAGAGTCATCCCCGCCACCATAAACGGCTTCCTACCATACCTGTCCGAAAAAAGCCCGAAGGGAACCGTTGTGAACAACTGCACCACGGCGAAGGCGGAGAAAATAAGGCCCAAGTCAAAATCCGAAGCACCCAATGAATATACGTACATCGGGAGAATGGGAACCACTAACCCGTAACCCACAGCGTCGACAAAGAGACTCAGACACGAAATCCCTAGTAGTTCCCTTGCCGCGGTAAACCCGTTCACCTTCAGACTCAAAGAATCACCCGGCCACCAAAATGCTCTAGGAAGGGAAGCTAAGCTACATACCTTTCCTACGCTTAATTATTATACTTTTCCACATCTGCCTCCCTCGGTTTAAAACCGGTCAGGGAGGTTCTGTTACCGCGGAAAACAAGAAAGCTGATAGTATAATTAATCATTTTAGTAAAAATTAAAGAGAACGATTAAAAATAGAACGCTCTAAGGCTAATCCTCCGGACAACTCCATCTCTCCCGAAGGCACTAGGCGCTAATGATTTCTTTCTGATCCCGGGGTAGTTTGTTTAGTGGGCTGAGCAGTTACCTTTGATTGAATGAGTGAGTATTTGCTTTTGATGGCGGATTGGCCTCCGCTTAGGGTGCGCCTCTATGGCGCTGGTCGCTAGGCTGAGTTTTGGAACAGTTGTTTCAGTCTTGGTGGAAGATTCTTGTAATTCGCCGTGAAGAGGTATCTTGCTGTGGTTTCGGACTCGTTTATGTTTGGTACGCGTTGCACGTACCCGTAGCTCTCCAGCTTGTTCAGATAGGATGACACTAGGTTTCGGGATAGTTTGAGTTCTTCCGCCAACTCCTCGGCTCCTGCCGCCCTATCCATGCTGACCAGTATTTTGAGCGTTCTCAGGAGTGCGGGTGTTAGCTTGAACCGCTCACCGTTGGATATTCTCTCCTCTATCTTGCCAAGCCTCTTCTCTATCTGGTCTATTCTTTTTCTGAGTTCGGCTGAGGCCTTTTCCTGCCGTACAAGCATTTCCTTTATTTCCATGAGCAGGGCAGAGTCTTCGGTCATTCCTATTCACTTCCCCAGACTGAATCCGGACTCATTCTATTTAAATTTTTCCGTTAATTAACGAATAGAACCATAAATAATTACTTTTAATCAGCTTTGTCCAAATATTTTCAAATAAATACAGACTTTTCCAACTAGATTTGTTGTGTGTGTTCGAAGCGATGAGAGCTTCGCTGACAACCGGCGACTGAGTGTTTGTATGTTGACTGAGTACCCGAAATATTTATATATTTCTACGAATTATTGATTG
>JAUQYY010000209.1 GCA_030587505.1 Candidatus Sigynarchaeota archaeon | reverse complement strand
TTCTATTCCCGAATACATTCCACTGTGCCTGAGAATCTTGGCGAGCGCCAAAGGATAAATCCTAGCGTCAATCATTCTGTTCCCCACGCGAAACATAATAAGCTTCGAACTAAATGTAATTAAGATTTAAGAAAAGCCCCTGTTTATTTATTTTCCCTCTCCCCGAGAAGAATACTTTCTTATACCCCGTTAATCTATTACCTGTTGCCAACCCTTGTTTCACCAACCATCGCTAAAAGAGGCGGGATTCGTTGTCCGAGAGGAAATCCTTACGCGTCTATTCCTGCTGCGATGTTGCCACACCCGCAAAAATTCTTGGTAAAAAGTTTCAGGAACTACACAACGTTACAATTCGATTCACAGTAGGTATGTCTTACGAGCTAATTCCCGAAATCACAAATAGCTATAAGTGCGATGTTTTCACCTGCGGTGCAGCGTACATACTAGACGAGCTGGAAAAAAGCGGTTTAATAGACAAAAACAGCAGAAGAGTCTTAGGCTACAGGAGATCAGTTATCCTGACTCAAAAAGGAAACCCCAAAAAAATAGGATCATTAGCAGACCTTACCCGAGAAGATGTGAAAATCGCCGTTTCAACCGTTGGAAGCTTAAAAGGTGTCTGGGATGAGGTCAGCAGCAAAACCGGCCTAACAGAAAAAATACAAAAGAACATAACCCTTTTCGCTGACGGATGCGGGGAACTACTAGGCTCAGTTATACGAAAAAGAGTGGACGCCGCTTTCGGCTGGAACACCTACAAGGTTCTACACACAAAAACCGTTGACGCCGTTGAACTACCAAAAGAAATACAAGTCTACAGAAGCACTCTAATCGCAACCACAACCTACACTGAAAACAGAGAAACCGCAGATCACTTCATCAACTTCCTAACATCAGAACAGGGAAGAACAATATACTCGAAATACGGGTGGATTAGCAATTTAGGTTCAAGCCTCTAAAAATCCCCAATCAATAATTTAATCCTCACACAACTTTCTCATAGGATTGAGCCATGGAAAGATTTTAAATTCTTCGTTGACACTTACATAATAGGCTGTAAGCAAAATAAAAACGTTGGGGGTTAAACAATGCTCATAAAAGTAGTCCCTGCCATCGGTCCGGAGCAGCCTTATGAGATGGAAGTCGATCCTGATGAGAGTGTAGGGTCTCTGAAAAAGAGAGTAGCGAAGCAGTGTGGGGTTCCCGAAAGCGCACTGACTCTCACTTGTAGGGGCATCGAGCTACAGGATGATAACTCCACACTCGGAAGTATAGGAATCCAAGAAGGGGATAAAATATTCTATGTCAGCTCAGACATCGAAGGTGGTTTCTAAAAATATTCAAACGGAAGCCCGCTTCTTTATTTCGGTGGTAATTCTTAGATTGCCCCGCTCTCTTCTAAAAACTTGATTCCATAATGAATTATCAGCTGACTGAAATTTTGGATGCGTTAACCGTAATTCTTAGAAATAGTTTTTCAGGAGGTTCGTAAACGCCTGCTCAACTGGATTCAGAACGGTATTGGGCCAGGCTCGCCTTGGAAGCTCAGCGCATGAGGAAGGAGGAGCCTACCTTCCACTCCGTGAACGGTAAGCTCACCCATTGGCGTGGAATAATATATGGCCCCGCCGGTTCTCCCTATGAGGGTGGAATGTTCAAAATAGAGATCAAAATTACCCGCAGCTTTCCCTTCGAGCCACCTGAGGTTTTGTGGCACACGAGAATATGGCACCCCAACATCGCCTATGGAGACAAACCGCCCTTTTCGGTCTGCATAGCGATTCTGGGAAAGGAATGGAGGCCTCAAACAAACATCGTTGGAATCATCGAGTCACTGCGAACCCTACTTACGAATCCGAACCCTGATAGCCCGCTCAACTCGGAAGCGGCGTATCAAATTAGACGCGAGCCAGCAAGGTTTCTTGAGAGAGCCAGAGAGTTGGTTTCAACCTACGCCAACAAGGCTTGGTAATTTTTCACTTGTTTTTGGGTAAAATTCTGACTGGGGGTTTACTCGTGGAGGATCGCTACCATAGACAGAAACTTGTTAACATTATGGGCGTTGCGTGGAATCAAGATAAGCTTCTAAACTCGACCGCATTAATAGCGGGTATGGGCGCCTTGGGCTGCGAATCCGCCAAGAACCTAGCCTTGATGGGGCTTAAGAAACTAATCATAATCGACAATGATGTTGTGGAGCTCTCAAATCTGAGCCGGCAGATGCTGTTTCGAGACCAGGACATAGGCAAGCCGAAGGTTGCGGCTGCTGAGCGTACACTGACTGAGATGAATCCCCGCTTAGAAGTGGAAAGCATTTACGACAGCATCGAAAATGTTCCGATTGAGAAGTACCGGGAAGCCGACATCTTTCTCAGTAGCTTGGATAATTTTGAGGGGCGTCGCTACCTGAACTCGGTCGCCGTGTCTTTGAACAAGCCTTTCATCGACGCTGGAACCCACGGTTTTTTCGGCCATGTGCGTGTGATAATCCCGCATGTTACACCCTGCTATGAATGTTATCCCCCTAAGGGCAAGCAGAGGGTTTGGTGCTCGCTTCGAAGACGGAAACCAGAGGATCTGCTCAACGAGTTGGAGAAGTATCACATAAAGAGTTTAACGTTTGGTATCGTTGAGGAGCTGTTCTCGAGAGGGTACAAAACCGAGCTTGACCTGAAACATGCCAAGCTAAAGGATCTAACCGCGATTCCTGGAGTTAACGAGGAACTTGCAAAAGAAATACAAGAGAAAATCGCTCCAAAACTGCCCGCGATTCTAACCACAAACGCTATAATTGCGGGAATCCAATCCCAGGAAGCGATAAAGGTTCTGTTAGGTTTCCCCAGAACCGCGGAAATGTTCAGATACAACGGAATCACTGGCGGGTTCGATTACCTGAATCGGAGGAGAAGAACTGACTGTTGGCTCTGTGGAGCCGAAGAAGAGTCCCAGAGGATAAATGTTGACTCCAGTGCAACGGTCTTCGATCTTAAGGTTCAGATATCCCAACGATACGCTATTCCCGACCCAGAGATAGCGTACAAGGAGTATTTTCCTCTCGGGGATGAACTCCGACTCAGAGATGTGGGGGTTAAGTCTGGTGAGAACATATTCGTGATCTCGAAACACATAGCAACCCCCAAAAAACTCACTTTAAACCTCGTGTAACAAAAGCCAGTATGTATCCTCTAAATTGGCTTACCACAAACAACACACTCCTTTTTGTATCCTTGGCGTATCCACGCCTCAAGGCATCTGCGGTGGTATATGCTTTGGCACTTCAGATTTCTGCACTGAGCGGCGTCACCCTGCTCCTCCTTGGTGATCTTGGAGAGGCATATGGGACATGTCGGTGGAGCTAAATTGTCGAAAAATTTTAGGATTGATAGAGCAATTTCGGATATGTAGTTGTCTCGGCTCCAGGTCCTCAGAGGTTGCATGTTTTCCAAATAGTTTTCAATCTTCAAATTCATGTCCTCCTCACCGCTAGAGACTTCTATCTCTGGTTTCGTTGTTGGGTACTCCTCCGGAAGCGTTATCCTAACGGTTATGCTTCTCCCCCTAAACTTGGGTCTTGAGTACCTCGAGAAGGTGACGCGTAAACTGTACTCTCTTAAGCTTGGTGTGTCTCTTCGAATTCCGATAGACACGAATTCCGACCCTGTCAGAAGCGTGCGTGAAACCTCTTTCATTCTCTGGAGTTCTTCGGCGAGTCTCTTAGTGATTCTATCATCAACACGCCTTCTTTCGAGGTATTCTCTCAAAGCGTCTAGGACGTCTGTTATGTGGTACCCCCTCCTCCAATTCTTCAGGATATCTAGTTCTTCATTGAAGTTGGTGCGTATTCCTCTTACCCTTATCACTGGGGGCTCATTGGGAAAATTTTTGGGTATATAGAGCGAGACGTATGCGGTTTGGTTCTTTAGAGGAATGTACCCTGACCACTGGCTAAGCTTTCCACTCCTTCCTGTACCGAGTGTCTTGTACTTTTGCTTAATCAGCTTGGCTTCAAGTGTCAAAATTTTAAAATATTCCGTTCGCTCTTTTTCTGCCATTTACTATACCCGCACGAACCCTTTAAATGTCTCACTACACTATCTCCCTACAAAAGAGTAATTCCCACTCCGAGACATTATCTCCTTTTTCGGTTCGAAAGAATTTTTAATTCCTAATCTTATCCTTCCTATTGCACTTTTATAATCCTTGCTAGTTGATTTAGGAGTTGTCCCGATGAGTGATTATTACTTGGGATGGGTTCTGAGAAACATGGCACTACCTTCCTTTCCCGAGTTGAAAAACGAAAAATTTGCTATTCGGTTCGGTAAAACTCCCAAGGGTATGCTTGCGAATGTTAAGACTACGGAGTACAGGAGCGGGAACCAGTGCATTGCGAGGAAACACTTTATCACCATAAACGAGGAGTTAAAAGGGTGGAGTGAGGATGAAGTCGCCGCGATTATAGCTCACGAACTTGGGCACCTGGTAAATCGCGGTGTTGTGTTTAGAAATACTCGAGACGAGGAGTTGGCCGCGTCCACACAAGCAATCTCTAGGGGGTTTCTGAGCGGCTACAAAAAAATTTTTTCACGCTTTTGCAAGGAGCCCTGCTGGGTAGTCAGTCGCACAAGAAACGGTTTCGAGCTGAGGAGTGAGTGGAGAGAGCTGGGTGGAATAGGATGCCACGCAGGGGCAGGCGTTTTCCATACTTACTGCCCCTTTGCTGATCGCCTAAACCTCACATCCACAGCATATCTGCATCCCGTACTACTCCCGGTTAGTGGAATCTGCGGATTATGCAAAACCGCGCTAAACAATGAAGTGGCAACTTGGAAGTGTGAAAACTGTTCTGTTCTCTTCCATGAGGGATGCCTAAAAGCCTACGTTCGGCTAAACGGGAGGTGTCCAACCTGCAAAAAATTCGCTATTTTCAGGGAATCCGAACTGGGCGTGGACGGTCTTTGAAATTCCTAACTTTCTTCTATTTCCACCTTGTGTCCGCATAGGGGGCACTTTTCGGAGTTTCTGGAATGCATCCATTTTCGGAGTTCGTCTAGATGCATGATTTGGTGGCATTTCCTGCACTGGTACACGTTTCCCCGATCTTTGATGGGATCAATTTCTAGGGAGCATATCAGGCAGTTCCATTTCCATTCTCCCAGGAAACGCTTCGTTAGAGTGATGTACTTTCCGCTCAATTCTCATTCTCCGAGGGGCTTTAGAAATATTTTAGTATCTTGGTTGTTATAAGTTTGACAGGACGTTAATAAGTGTTTTCTGGGAGGCGACACCCTTTCACACACATGGTGGGCAACATGACAAAAAACAAAAGAATAAGGGTGGACTACATCTCAACACCGCTGGCGGACGTTCCAACCGTGGACGCTTTGGAAGACGTTGTAAAATCTATTAACAGTCTGAAGGAGGAGTTGGACTCCATTAAGGAGAACGCGGGGGGCTTAGGTGAGGAACTGGTAGAGACCATTAAACAGAGTATTACTACGCTTAGCGAAAGACTGAACGGGTTAGAGGGGGAAAAAAGGGAACTTTCTGAAAAGCTGGATTCAATTAGTGGTGCGCTAGCCGCAGCTATTCTATTAACACAGAGAACTCAGAAAAAAGAACCCGAATATAAGGTTATCATAAAGAGACCCGCAGAATTGATACACACCTTTGACCACTTGGGAAACTACACCGAGGTAAAGAATCAACTGAAGCACTACGCCTCTATGCTAAGAAAGATTCATGATCTTAAATCTAGGGGTGTGGATCTTGATGGTAAGCTACTCCTACATGGGAGGTCGGGCACCGGGAAGACTACACTGGTTTACGCCCTAGCAAAGGAATCCAATGTTCCAATAATTGATTTTCAGAAGAGTTTAGCTTCGGGGCCACCAGACAGCATAGTATCCGGCATCCACGCCATTTTCGAATTTATACGTGAAAGTTCAGATAGTAAACCCTCCATCGTTTTTATTGATAACTTTGACACGCTTGTACAGAGCAGAGACGTATCCCCATCTGATACTCTCTCTGCTGTGTTAGATGAACTCGATGCTACCAGTCTGTGCGACCACTCCGTGCTGGTCATCGCGGTGACTAATAGGCCAGATTTGCTGGACACTGCTGTTTGGACAAGATTCGATGATGTAATCTATGTTCCCCTCCCTGACATAAGGGCACGAACAGAGATTCTGCATATTTTATTGTCTGGGCTCTCATTCGAGAAGAATATTGATTTCCCGCAAGTTTCCGAAGCTACGGAAAACTTTTCTGGGGCTGATCTTAAAAAACTGATATCTCGCGCTGTGGTTCTGCTTGAGAAAAGACGCAAAAAGGTGTTGACTACAGATATTCTCTTGGAAATAGCTCACTCGATGAGAACAGAGATATCGAAGAGGATTAGAGGGGAACACAAGTTTCAGGATAAGAACTCGCATGTAGAGGAGAGTCTCTATGCCTCTCTGGTCAAAGATTTAGTCACCGATGATAAGCGGTACGAAAAGTTGCTCTCCGCTCTCACAAAGCTCAAGGCGGGGGACCCGTTATCTAGCGATGAGATAGCTATGGTGAGAAATTTTGAATTTCTAACCTTGGATCCAGAGAAAGGCATCGAAATTTTGAAGGAAAAACGAGAGAGAATTAGAAGGGTTCAGGAAACAATGCAGAAAATGTGGGGCGCAAGAACGTGATCACAGAACTGAAACTGAACAACTTCATGTCCTATGAAAACATTTCAGTGCCCTTCTCTCCTGGTTTTAACGTGATAGTGGGCAGAAACGGTGCAGGTAAAACCTCGCTCATATCCGCTATTAAAATCGCTCTGGGGTCTCTGGGGAGGGAGCGCCATAAGCTGCTTGACCGGTACGTCCGCCACGGAGAAAAGGCGGCCAAAATCTCCGTAACAATTGAAAATAAAAACAGTAGCGGCGAACGGATTTTTCCCTATCTGAACACCGAAAAGGTGGAGCTCACCCGCATCCTCCGAAAAGGCAAATCCTCGATCTTTAAACTGAACGGCAAAACCATTCAGTTGCGCCGCTTGAGGAAGTTGCTCCACCAGGCGGGTATAAACCCTGACAATCCTTTGGTAACCGTTCCTCAGGGCCAGGTAAACGACCTAATCAAGGCGAAGCCGTACGAGAGAGCGTATTTCATGATAGAGGCATTGGGGCTGGGTTCAGCCCTGGAAAAAATTGAAAAAAGCAGAGAAAGGCTTGGTGAAACTAGGGAGAACCTCAGAGGTCTGAGAACTAAGCTACGCGACGCCAGAAAAGAACTCAAGCTCAGAAAGGGTAGAAAAGAGAAATACCTAGAAAAAATCGAACTAGAGAAAACCAAGAAGAAACTAGAGAATATGTATCCCTTCTCTCTAAAACTTCACAAGGAAAGTGAACTCTCTGATGCGGTTGAAAAGTTTGAGAAATTAACTTTAGAGATACGTGAACTTACTCTGTCTCTCGAAAATAAGAAAAATGAGTACGATTCTGTATCTGACAAAATCTCCGAACTCTCTGAGGAGGAGGCACGCCTATCTGCAGAGAGAGAAAGAATCCACAGAGAAAAACTGGAACTTTCGCAGGAAAAGTCAAGGTTGGCATCCGAAATTAAAACCTTGAGAAGTCAATATAAAACCTCAACGCAGAAAACATACACGTCAAACGTTTCCAAAGTGAAGCGAATAATTCAAACACTCGACAAAAGGGGAGAAATAATTGGACCCATAGCCGAGCACTTAGAAATTGCGGATTCAAGGTACACTCTGCCGATAGAATCCGCTCTGGGTAGACGCGTTCTTGAAGGCTTTGTTACCACCAATCGCCAGGACTGCATCTCCCTACACGACAAACTGGTATCGAGGGGAATAAGAACCCGCATCTACTGTGTAACCGACGAGTATCGGAAACCCTCCGTGAAGAAACCCACTTTTCAGGAAGTCGGCATCGTAGACTGGGCGGTAAATGTTGTAAAGGTTCCCGATGAACTAAGGCCGATAGTTGAGGAGCGACTTTCAAGGTATCTAATCGTGGATAATCTGGAGCGCGGAATGGTTTACGCCAAAATGTATAAAACTCCAGTTGTAACCCTCAACGGCACTCTAATCACCTACTCCTCAGCAGGATACTTCAACATCGACATCCCCCTACCATACTCCCTAATCGAGTCGATTAAAGCTCGTGGCTCCGAGGACGACGGAGAGCAAGCGTATGACCGGTTGGAAAAAGAAACAAGCCGCTTGAATAAGCTGATCGAGGAGCTAGAAGAACTGGAACTAAAGGAGGATGCAAACATTCGCACGCTAACAGATATTAAACGCGCGATAAACGAGCTGACCGATAAGCGTGAATCTTTAGCCAGAGACGTAGCGGAAATAGAGGTTCACCTGAAAACCCTGAAAGAGAATTCGCAGTTCTATCGAAATCTTTCAAGTTCACTACGCGAAGAAGTGGAGGAACTGGAGCAAAAAATCAAACTGGCGAGACCTAAGCTTCACCCTCCTGAAGGAGAAATTCTGCCGCTGCCAAAGCTAAACCAGAAACTAACCCGCATCGAGGCCAAACTGGAGGCTCTCAGTGAATACACGGAGGAGGACGTGGAGGCTTTTGAGGAGTACGAAAAACTAGTGGAAGACTTGGAGAAGCAAAGGAAAAAGCTGGAGAAGGAACAAGAGATTCTCATAGATACTCTAGATAAGGAGCAGTCCAAGCTCTTCGAAGAACTACAGGCTCTAATAGCCGAATTTAACAAAAACTTTGAGGAGATACTCGGGGAGGTGGGTGGAAGGGGATTCATAGAGCTAAAACAGGAGAATGGACAGCTGAACCTCTACCTGTTCTCCAGTTTTAGGGAAAGCGACCCCTCTTCGGTCGACACTGGGGAACACTCCGGAGGAGAAAAAAACGTGACAACGATGGCCTTCCTACTTGCACTTCAGAGAATCCGCCCCTCGCCTTTCTATCTCTTTGACGAGTTTGGAATTCACACAGATCCATTCAATAAGGAAGCCATATCCAAGATGATTAAATCATGTTCTAGTCGTTCTCAGTATATTGTTATCACTCCCCTGCGTTTAGGTATAGCGGAAGAAGCCGACCACGTGATTGGTGTTTTCCGAGATGCGGAAGGAAAATCCCAAATAGAAGTTCTCCAAAAACAAGACTTCGAGAAAGAGCTGAAACCCTATGAGGAAACCCTCTGAAATAATCAAAGAGTGCATAAAGGCCCTTCAAGGAGAAACGCACCCCTTCAACATCCCTGTATACGAATACGCGGTCGAACTCCAAGAAGCTCTGCCCAGCGTAAACTTGGACAATATAACGGAACACTCCGAAGCGCTGCGCACTCTAGTCATGGTTCACGAAAAAAAGATTAACGAAGCGCACAAATCGCTCTCTCCCAGTTTTCCATCGAAAAGAAATCTCAAAAACAAGCTTCAAAAACTCGACATAGACGCCCTTTCCAACCTCATTAAACTACGGCCGGTGATCAGGCTGAACACTGTTACCACAGCTGGGCTGGTTTACTCGCTTGCGTGGCTGAGAGGGCGTGAATACGCCTCCTTAGATTTCCCAGAGGCTGAAAGAGTCAGGGTTGAAGCGGACGTTTCAAACTTTTATGAGGAGCCGAATTTCATGACGATAGTGAGAGATTTCCTGAATCTTCTTCGTCAAGGCTCAAACAAGGCTGAAATGTTCGAGATCATTCGTGGCGACACTTGGAAGGAAACCGTCAGAAAATTTATGGCCTTCACGTTTCTAATTGACACCCAGAAAATCAAGGTGATATCCGAAGGCGACAAAAAATTTATTGTGGAGGTATAACGTGTCAGCAGAACTACAATTGCTATTCTTGCTGTTACTTTTAAGCCATGGGAAAAAGCCAGGGCTCACTTCAGAAGAGTTGAGGAAGATCTTCCTCACAGAGGGAGAAGACGAATCCACCATTTACAATCTGATACGCCAGCTACAGGAAAAACTCAATGAGATAGGTCTCCAGTTGAAGTACATTCCAACAGAGAAAAGATGGATCGTAACCGTAAACGATCTAGGCTCAGCACTCGTTCCCAGCTTTTTAGCCGACAGATCCGTAACCGCCACCCTGGCGGTGATTATCGCACTTATTCTCGAAAGAGGTGGACCAATAGAAAGAAGCGAAATCAACTTTCTCAAAGAAAAAATGAGCGAGGAACAGCTGCGGAGAAACCTCAGAATACTCGAGGAGAACGGCTACATAGGCACGGAGGGAAACACAATCACACTGAAAAGCCGCACGATATACGAAATAGATATGGACGAATTCAAGAGAAAAATATCGGAGATTAAGTGAACTCTACCTTTCCAAACGCTCCTCCTTTACCTCCTCTTTTTTGAGATATTTCCTTTTAATCACAAACTCGTATACCACCGCTACGATTATAACGATTAAGGCGACTATAATGAAGAACAGCGTGTAGGGGTTACCAAGGGTCACGTATGAGAGGTACAGTAGGAGTTTGGCTCCGAAGAAACAGTACATGAAGGCTCTCGGATACCCTCCAATCATCGTGGGTATAATATACTTTCTAAACTCTATCTTGGTCAAGCCTGCACCGTAAGACACGGCGTCGAACAGTACGAATGGAATTAGTCTCGTTGCAAGAATTGCCCAGAAACCGTACCTCGAGAACCATCTATCCGCTATGAGAACGGCGTCTCCCAGAGTGTAAATGACAACCCTGTCGAATAGTCTTCTAAGTCTCCCCCCACTGGGTTCGTATCCCTTCTTTTCTATATCGACAACCTCGTTTTCCCATCGCTCAATAACCGGTCTTCCAACAAACCTCGCTATGTAGAATGCGATGACTCCTCCCGCAACTTCACCCGTACCTCCAACCAAACCGGCGAGTATAATCCCGTAATCGAAGCTAAATAGCGGAACAAGTAGGGGTAGGTAGAATATCAAGGTGAAGAAGTTAAAAATCTCGGGAAACAGCACGATAAGTGGAATGAAATAAGTCACGTAGTACTGGAGAGAGAAAGCCATCCCGCCGAGCATCAGAACCATTTCGCTGGGAATCGGAGCGATTATCGCCTGCAGAATCATCGCAACGAAGAAGCCAATAGGCTCATAAATGATTATCCACCAGTAAACACCGTAGAAGAGATTCTGGAAAAAATCGTTAATTCCTTCTAGGATTGATAAAGCTATCAGTAACGCTGTCAATTCCACAAAAACCTCCAAAACAGAACTAAATGCACAAGCAAAACCTATAAACTTTACTATAATTATAAGAAAAAACCAACAAAAATTCGACAGACAAACGCACTAAACCCTCAACAGGTCCCCCTTAATTGTCTTTGTCACCCTTGTTTACGCCAAACAGATGTGGAACATTAGAATCCACCTAGTGAATACGTTCCAGAATTATACATTACCCTTAAAGAGTTCAACGGGAAGTTTCCCTTTTCTTCCAAAGTCGGATTGTACCTTTTTTATTAACGTGGCATCTAGCGTTCACCACATTACTTTGAAAGCCTCAGAATATGTATGAGCCTCTCCCCTTTAAGCTGTTTAACTCTTTTGAACTGGGAAAAAACCTAATTAAAAACAAAATAAACGCTGTAAATCCTTCTTCTTACCGTCAAATTTTAATTGTCAAACATAGGTAATTATTTAACTGTTGTAGGGCACAATTTAAGCACCTACTAGAGAGGAAAGAAGTCATGACAATCGATTTAAACAAGAGCAAGGAAAGAATCGTCTTGGAGATAATCCAAGACCATATCCGAAAAATACTGTCAGCGGTGAAAGAGCTAGCTCCCTTCCTAGAGGCATGGCTAAACGGAAACGAAAAGGAAATGGAAGAACTACTCTCAAAAATCTCTCAGGCGGAAAGCGAAGCCGAGGAGATAAAACTAGAACTACTAGACGAACTCTCCGTAGCGGCGACACTCATCCAAAGAGAAGACATGATGAGACTAGTCCTCATAGCCGACGAGATAGCCGACTACGCGGAAGGAACAGCCTTCAGACTAAAAGGGTTGAAAAACTGGAAACCCGAAAGCGAAATAGTAGAAGACCTGCGAAACCTCGTAGCCACCATGATACGCTCCGTAGAAACCCTGAGGGAATCCATATTCACCATAGTGGAAGACGCGGAAAAAGCCAAAAAAGCAGCCGAAGAAGTCGACAAACTAGAAAGATTTATGGACCAGATACACAGAGCAGCAGAACAAACACTATTTGACCTAGACCTAGACCATAGAACACTAATACGCTTGCTAAACATCGTCACAAACCTCGAAGACGCGGTGGACACCGCCCGAAGAGCAGCTGACGCAGTACGCATAATAGCTGTTGCAAGACAAGGCTAAAACACATCGCAAAACAACAAAAAGCAGAGGTAAACACAAGGTGGAAACCACTGAAAAAGCAGAATCGGAAAAAACCACAACGAAAAAAAGGGCAGAACTAATCAGCGGAAACAGGGTAATCGTATGGGACCCCGAGGAAGGCTCCCAACTCTACGCGGAAAAATTCTACGGGCAGCCACTAGGCATACGAAAACCCAAATCACCCATGTTCACCCGCCCCCTTGAACTCTCCCTCCTTGAGGCTCTATATCTCCTTGAAAAAGGAAAGATTGAACTCACAGACGCCACAGACGGTCACAAAATAACCAAGGAAGAGTTAGCAGAAAAGGCGGAACAAACCTACATAGACTTCAAAACGAAGTACACAGTATATCGTGATCTCAGAGAGAAGGGATACGTGGTGAGGCCGGGACTCAAATTCGGAGCCGACTTCTCAGTCTACGAACACGGTCCTGGAATAGATCACGCTCCTCTCATAGTATCAGTTGTTCCAAAAGGCACGCAGCTCAGCCCGATAGAAACAGTTAGGGCCGGGAGACTCGCAACAAGCGTCAGAAAAAAGTTCGTGATAGCAACGGTAGGACCCACAGGAGAACCAAAATACTACATGTTCACCTGGCACAAACCCTAACAAACCAAGTCAACACCTCTCAGAAAATCTTTCCCCCTATAGGAGCGCTAGAGCGTACACCACTATAGCTGAGCGCGATTTCAGAATTTTTCTGAAACAGATTTCTGTTCCAATTAGAAGTTCCCTACAGTATCCATGCGAGCAGAAACCGGAACACCGTATTTTAAAAACACCATCAAAAGCGCAACAAGAATAAGCGTGAAAACATAAACTCCAATCTTTAATTCGGAAGCGACGAATAAGCAAAACCAGAATCCCTCACTCGCTTACACACGCTGGAAATAAAAATGTTTATGGCAAATACTCCGAAAAAATTTTATATCCCCATGTGTGATATGATGCTCAGCAAAAAGGAAATATGTGGCCTGTGTAGGGTAGCGGCATCCTCGGGGACTGTGGTTACCCCCGGCTGGTCCTGGTGGTAGCTGACATCCCCTGACCCGGGAACGTACACCGATTCGGTCTCGTTCGGGAATTCAATTTGAGGATGGCTGCCGCTGTTCTCATGAAAATCCCGGCACAGGCCCTCAATTCCCTCTTATTCTTGAATCCTCGATTGATTCTCTCGTGTCGGAGGCGTTTTTATAAGTCGCAATTCGTTATGATAGCTAGAAGGCGTGTCTAAAAGTTCGTTGTTGGTGTTGACTTCTAGAGTTGAGGAGAGGGATCTAATGGTTAAATTTCTGACCGATGAGTTGTTGGAGCGGTTGAAGGATACACCCTTTCCAATTGAGCGACGGGGTGATTTTATCAAATCCACTAAGGATGAGGTTCTGCGGGAGCTTGGCAGGGTTGGTTTCGATGAGATTTGTGTTCAGGAGGATTATCTTGAGGCTTTTCAGAGGGGAAGGCACGTGGTGACTGTTTGTAGATCTGGTAATACGTACTATGTAAGAAGTGAAATCAGGGAGCGGAAAATCGGAAAGCTTACTGCCTTGGCTTTTGTATTGTTAGCCGGAATGAAATGATATTTATATTACGGTATGCAATATTGCTTGAGTGATTCCATTTAACTGTGAGAAGGGTTTAATTTGCCGTTTTTAGTCATTAGGGGCAAAAAGATATCTTACGAGTCTGAGGGCGAAGGTTTACCCGTGGTCTTTATCCACGGTTCGATGGGCAGCCACCTATCCTGGGCTTTTCAGAAACAGCTTTCTAAGGGTTATCGTTTAATCCTGTTGGATTTGCCTGGGCATGGTGAGTCCGAACCCCTTGATGAGGGGGTTTCTGTAAAGCTTTATGCGGACTATGTAGCGGAGTTTGCGAAGGGCTTGGGTATTGAAAAAATGGTTGCCGTAGGGCACTCTCTAGGCGGAGCTATCTGCATCCAACTGGCTCTGGATTATCCAGAGATTCTTATGGCGGTTGTGCTTATCGGAACCGGAGCTAAGCTGGGGGTGCTGCCCTCAATTCTTGAGTCTTTAAGAACTAATTACGAGGAGAGTATTGAGCTGGCTATCGGCAATATGGCGTTTGCTGAAAACGCCGATCCGGAAATTGTTGAAATGACGAAGATCGAGTGTCTCAAGTGTAGACAAGAGGTGGCCTATTCAGACTTCTTAGCCTGCAACAATTTCGATGTTAGGGACAGAATCTCAGAGATAAGCATCCCAACACTGATTATCGTTGGCAACGAGGACAAGCTAACTCCACTGAAATGGTCTCAATACCTGAATGAAAAGCTTTCCAACTCTTCCTTAAAGGTGATTGAAAACGCGGGTCACATGGTGATGATAGAGCAACCAGAAGAACTCAACAAAGCTATTCTGGCTTTTCTTAAGGATTTGTCTAAATCCTAGCAACGTTCTCTCCCCCTCTTTTTCTAGAACTTTAATTTAACCGAAACACACGTCCATTCTTTGTGGTAGCGTTCGGAATTCTTGATGTAACTTTCCATAAGTAAAAAAAGGTCGAATACCAAAATTACTATGAAGAACCGGAGAAAAGAAGGAGTAACCTTGGCTTCTGACGTAAGGGATCTCTACAAGAGAGCGATAAGTGACATTTTCGAAGCGTTAAAATCTGTAGATTCTAGCCCTGAGCTTGTCAACTTTTTCAGTGAGGCGGAGAAAAGTTTGCATCTTCTTATAAGCTCCGCCCCTGAAATGAGCGTTCTCAACGAAATCTTACTGGACGCATACAATTTAGCGGAAAAGGTAGCGTCGCTAATGAAACCTTCAGTTGGAAAAAAATTGAAACGTATCCGGAACAATTATGAAGCGTTAATAGAAAGAGTTGCGAACAAGTCTTTAATACTCAGCGAGGAGAAGAGACTGGACAGTGTTTCTACGCAAGATTTAGTATGTCCCAATTGTGGTGGGAGCGTATCTGCAAATGCGGATTTTTGCCCTCACTGTGGAAACGAGATGGTTAAGTGCACTCTTTGCAATTTGATCATAGGCGGAAATCAGGAACTCGAAATTTGCCCCAACTGCGGGGAACCAGCACACCTTGACTGCATAGTTAAGAAAGGTGAAAAATGCCCGAAATGTGGCGCCATCCTTAAAGGGTGAAGGAGCGCCCAGCATCTTCCTATTGCGTTCTTTGAACTCAATCACATGCAATTGGTGTCCTTATACGTTTACAATAAAATCGAAAGATTAGTAAAACTTTTTAGATTCTGATGCTTCAAATTTAATTGAATCACATATTGGAAGCTTGAGCGCCATGACGAGTTATGTCAGGCTTAACTGTTGTGATGAATGTTTTATGATTAGTTTCTGCGATGATCATGAAACCTGCTGCTATCTGTGTGAATATTACGAGAATGGTGAGTGTGCCCTAGCCGAAGAAATCCTGTGGATGGAAATCAGGTAGGCGACCAAAATTAGTGAAACTTAAAAAATGACTGGAAACCTTTGCAATCCATGGTCATCGTCTGTGCCCTTCTTTGAGTCCCCTTGGAATTTGATTTAGTTAGGTGCCCCTCTACCCACCTAGAAGTTTGGCGACACAAGGTTGATTATACCTGTTTTACAGTTTACCTAGATCCTTTCTGTCTCCGTTTTTTTCTCTTCTTTGGTTGGTATTTTTATCATGTCTTCTAGCCCCAGAGCTCTGAGCGCCTCAAATATTGCTCCTTTTTCGTCGTTTGAGAGTTCGTCTGTAGCCACCTGCGGGGTGGGCGCTTGAGCTTGAGGTACCGCATGAGGCTCGGGTGTGGCGATTTCAGGTGTTACAGGAGGTCTTTCAGGCTGGGTAGCGGTAGTTGCTACGGCTGGTTTTGGTGGTGGCGGTGTAGGCATGGTTGTTGCCGCGGGTATCCTGGGTGCGGGTGGAACCTCGGGTGCGGCACCAATCATTTCGGAGATTGTTTTTGCGTATCTTCGCAGGATGCCTAAGTTGAGACCTAGCTGTGTAGTGTCTTTGCTTGCTGCTACTAGCATGTGGTTTGGCCCGGCTCTGGTGAGTAGAATGTGTCCGTTGTAGCCTCTGATTATTATGTCTGACAGGTTTCCATAATTTAACTGCATTGCGGCCATTTCTCCTGTGCTGATCATGGCTGCTGAGGCGGCGGAAAGCATGTCAGCGTCGACGGAGGTGGAGGCTGAGCTGGCTATTCTGACTCCGTCGCGGGTGATTACTGCGCATCCTTCGAGTTTTGTGGTGTCCTCTATTTTTTGCAGGATTTCTCTGATTTTTTCAGATTTTTGATCACTAATTGCCATTCTTTATACCACCGCTAATTATGAGTGATACTATGTTTATTTTGAGAAACCATATTAAATATTCTTTTGCCATGTGCAATTAGCTATATGTTCCATTTATTGATACTTATTATTAAACTGAATTTTATTAAATTATTTTATAACGCTTTTATATCATCTAAAGTTTGTGATAAAAAACTTTCAGCTAAGCTGAATAGTTTCGGTTAAGTGTCTCCCCTCTATGCCCATTTTTTTAAAAGTACTTTTTTGTGGGGTTTAAATATTAAACACTGTAAAATATTACAAACGGACGGGAAAATGTCGAAAATGACAGCCCCAAACACAGACGCGTTGTACGATCCTTTCTACGTACCACCAAAACTCTGCCACCGGGAAAAGGAACTCAAAGAACTTTTACAATTAATAGCCGAGAACAAAACCGCCAATCTTCTGATTTACGGGCCTTCTGGTATAGGAAAAACGGTACTTGCGAGATTCACCCTGGAGACGCTTCCGCAAAGCATGGCAACTGAAGTCACCCCGGTTTTTGTTAATTTTTGCTACAAAAGCTTTAGGGAAATAATGTACCAAATCAACGCAACCATATGTGGTAATAAACAACTAGACCTGCTTCCCGTCAGCGCCTCCGTCACCGAGCAATGGAACATATTTAGACGCCTAAGAAAAACAATCGAAAACAGGGTGATTATCATATTAGATGATGTTGACGAGAACAATCAAAACATTCACAGAAAATTTCTTCAGGAATCAAAAGAACTCGGAGTGACAACCATTGCGACAGCGAAAATCGGTTACGCCAGAAAAATCAGGAGAGAGCGTAAAACGCGTT
Source organism: Candidatus Sigynarchaeota archaeon (assembly GCA_030587505.1). GTDB lineage: Archaea > Asgardarchaeota > Lokiarchaeia > Sigyniarchaeales > Sigyniarchaeaceae > Sigyniarchaeum > Sigyniarchaeum tengchongense. The sequence continues at coordinate 1,778 of JAUQYY010000209.1, read as the reverse complement.
CGTTGCTCGATACAGGCATCTTTCTGGATTTATATTCTGAAAAAGAATTGATGGATATAACCTTCCAAAGAGTGACGATAGCGTTTCCCTCCCTCCTCCGTAAATCCATAATACGCTTTCTAACCGACATAGTTTTAGAATTTGATATTGGACGACCAAGCACAGTTATTGAAATACTGAAGAGAATACACCCCATTTCCATGAGTGGCGCTGATATACTACCCCTCCACATTCGAGAAGCGAGTTCTCACATCTTTACGGTCCAAGACGAAATTGCCATAATTGACTCTCTAACTCAAACCAGCTTAATAACCCACCTACTTTTCCAAAAAATTGTAAGGCTCTTCCAGAAATACAGTTACGAACCCTACATATCACTCAACGAGATAAGAAAGGAATACAGTCTACTCTACGAAGAACTTCAAGACAGTATTAATCCCGGTGAATTATTAGAGTCAGCAGAAGACCTGCTCAGAACGGGATTACTCTATCAATCCCATTTTGATCCAGAGCTATTCTACATTGTAGTCCCTCCCCGGAAAATAATTGAAGTCTTGGACTTGATCTTTGGCGAGAAACACGGCTAAACTCAAACCGTGTTGGATTCCTCTCTCCGTGTAAGATTGAAACCGAAAACCTGTTGTTAGGTTTATAGAACTACTTGGTATTTATTATCTTTCTTTTCAAGTAGCCCTTTATTCACCAGTAACTCTAGGCTTTTTTGGGTAATCTCGTTGAGGGAGTTTGTTGTTCCGCCCCTTAGATGCCGCACAATTTCAAACAGAGAAAAACTTGTAACTCTCTTTTCTCTCGAAATGTCTATGAGCAGTTCGTACAGCTGCAGAGACTGATTGTCGAGGAAAGCGAGCCTCAAGGGGAGCTTTTCAATCTTATCCGAAAAGTTTTGGCCCTTTACTGAAAGAAGCGGAATTATGTCGTAAGATCTGATTTCCGCTAATATTCCCTTGAAGTTCTCTAGACTGCTAGAATGATCGATCAGATTTGGGTCGATGTAATACTCTAGGAGTATTGTGCTAAACTGGTTTTCTCTGAAGAGTTCCATGATGCGGTCAAAACGTTTTTTCCATTCTTTAATCATAATGTTCAAGCGTTTTTCTGGTTTTAAATCCGAGACGTTCCTGTTTAGTATGGATTCCAACTTTTTTATGTTCAGGATTGACTCGTCTAGTTTATGAAAGTCAGGACTATTGCTCAGAAGAATGGCTGATGATAGAATCTTTAAATTTCTTAAAAATTCACGTAGGGAAGTGTAAGACCTGAAATTGTCAAAACTTTTTTGCTGGCTTTCCTGCGCTAAGTTGTAGATGAGCGGCATCAGTGAGGTAAGTATCTCCGTAAAGCACCTGTAGAGCATTCTCTTATCACAGAACCTGTTAAAGTTGTCGATTCGAATCCTCATCTTCTTACCTAATACGTGAACGTCCCACGAAAACTTGAAAGGTATTATTCCTTCCTGTTTTCCCCCTTGGAGCTCCTCCTCTAACCCACAAACTTTAACTTCGGTTTGATTCTTCAGGTTTGTACACGTGCAGAGGAAGGCAACTCCATCGTTCAAATAGACCCTCCGATAATTGGGCTTTCTAACCCTACAAAATCCGAAACAGGTATATAAAACTCACGTATTACTTTTTTATGCGTATCACTTTAGGTTTTTTATAAATGTGTAAGAAATAAGCTTATTACTCTAAACAAATCACAAACATAACTAAGATTTCCAAAAGAAGAGTTACTTCTTCTAATCTCTACGAATTAAAAAG
>JAUQYY010000345.1 GCA_030587505.1 Candidatus Sigynarchaeota archaeon | reverse complement strand
GGGTGAACAGCAGTAACCTTTTCCTTCTCATTCTCCTTCTCTGCTATTGTTCCCGTGACCGCTATAACCTGCTCTGTAAAGAGGTCGAGAACCTGGTCCGCTGTTTCCGCGGCGATTATCCTCGGATAATTCTCCTCACGAAACCCCTCCAGAACCACTATGTCAGCAAACGGAGCAACCATATTCAGAGCATTCTCCAAGGAATTCTCCTTCACGATTAGCACGAAACTTTTGTCCGTGAGCGCACAGCAAACGTCCGCCCCCGCCTCCAAGTATTTCTCGGTGTCTTTTGAGTCAAGCGCACCCTGAGTATCGTGGCTCACCTCGTACTGGTGTGCATGCTTTATTGCGGCTACCCGAAAACCTCTTTTCCGGAATTCCTCAATCAAACTAACCGTTGTTACCGTTTTACCCACATGCCTCTGAAAACCAACTACCTGTAAAATCATATCATTCCTCCAGGTTCAGGAATTTGATTCGAACTGGAACACCAGTTGACTAATAACGTAGACACCTCTCTTGTTAAAAGGATAACTATATACCCACGCGGAAAGAGTTACTAGAGCTAGGGTTGTCGGGAATACTTTTATTTCCCAAAATCATGGTTTTCTCTAAGATTCAAGAACTGGAGGATGCGGCTCTTTGAGCATAAATATGGCGGATATCAGCGGGAAGGAAGATGTCCTGCGTATAGCACACGCTAAGGGAACAATAAAGCTCAAGCCGGAAACCATTCAGAGAATTAGGGAGAAAACGCTTGGAAAGGGAGACGTTATCACAGCAGCACAGATAGCGGGGGTTCTAGCTGCCAAAAAGACTCCGGAGATAATACCCCTCTGCCACCCGATCCCGATTACAAAGGTTGACGTTCAGCTCTCCATCGGAGAGGGTGAGGTTACGGTTGAGTCCACGGTGAGATCGCTGGGTAAAACAGGGGTGGAGATGGAGGCGCTGGTCGCCACCTCGGCTGCGCTGCTCACGGTGTGGGACATGGTTAAGCCGTACGAAAAAGATGAAGAGGGGCAGTACCCAGACACCGTCATAGAGGGGATTAGGGTAGTGAGCAAAATCAAATCCAAAACAGAAGGTTAGCAGAAGATGGGAAACCGTGTGAAACCCAAAAGCCCTCACAAAAATCACAGAGTACCTGTCGGGCCTCTCAGCTTCGGGCTGGTAGTGGTAAGCGACACCCGCTACCGGGAGATTCAATCGGGTGCAGAGAGTAGTGATGAAACTGCCGGTATGGTGGAGAGCCTAGTTAGAAACGCGGGACACAAACTGGTTACTGTTCGGTTTGTTCCCGACGAGGCGGAAGCCATACTAGGATCTGTGAACGAGCTTGTTGAGAAGGGTGTCCAAGTAATAGTAACCAGCGGGGGAACAGGTCTCTCTCCAAGGGATGTAACAATCGAAACGCTAGCCCCGCTCTTTGATAAGAGCATACCTGGTTTTGGGGAACTCTTCAGATTTGAAAGCTACAGAGACATTGGAACAGCCGCCATGCTTACTAGGGCTGAAGCAGGGACTTATCGCGGAACCGTTGTTTTCTGTTTGCCGGGTTCTCCCAACGCGGTGTATACCGCCTTTGAGAAGTTTATCCTTCCCGAGATTGAACACATTATCGGCCATATGAAGAAAAAGGAAAAACACATCAAGGATTCTGAGATGGGGGAATAGATTTGACTGCTCACAGTGTGCGTATGAGAGGTTTCACCAGATACACCACGGTTGAAGACGCGCTGAACAGGCTTCTCGCGAGGATAGGAAGGGTGGGGCCGGAGACCGTGCCTGTCACGGAGTCTCTGGGAAGAATTGTTTATGAGGATGTTTACTCGCCGAGGGATGTTCCTCACTTCGACAGATCCGCGATGGACGGGTACGCCGTTATAGCGGAGGATACCTTCGGAGCAAGCCAGCATAATCCCGTTAAACTCAGGATGATAGGGGAAGTCGCCGTGGGAAAGCCGCCTAGCCTTGAAGTCACAAGGGGGGAAGCCGCCCAGATAGCTACGGGGGCGCCCATACCTCCAAGGGCTGACGCCGTGGTAATGGTCGAGTACACAAAGCGAGTAAATGATGAGTTAGAAGTGTTCAGTCCAGTCACCCCGGGCCAGAACATCTCAAAAAGAGGCGAAGACGTAAGGAAGGGCCAGAGGATACTGAGCAGCGGAAGGCAGATAAGACCCCAGGAGGAAACGATGCTCTTGCAGTGCGGGATAACAGAGGTGAGAGTGGCGAAAAAGCCGCGTGTAGCCATTGCTTCCACTGGCAATGAGCTCGTAGACATTCAAACGCCTCCAGGGTTGGGGCAGGTTGTTGGCACAAACAGCTACACTATCGCCTCACTCGTCAGGGTTTATGGAGGCCAACCAGAGATTCTCGGACTCTTTCCCGACAATCCGGAAGAAATAGAAAAAGCGATAGAGGACGCCCTGAAGTACGACATGGCTGTTTTCTCGGGCGGCACCTCGGTGGGCAAATACGACTACCTCCCAGATCTTCTCAAGGAAAAGGGAGACATGATTATTCATGGAGTCGCCACAAAGCCTGGAAGCCCCACAGCCATCTTTTTCCACAGGGATAAGCCCGTGTTCTGCCTCCCGGGTTACCCAGTGGCCACTATGATTGCATTCACGGTGTTTGTTGCACCCGCGATAAGAAAGATGCTGGGTGCTGAGAGGCTGGACCCACGCGTATTCGTCGAGGCGAAAATGTCTAGGAAGGTCGCATCCAAACTTGGTAGACGTGACTTCATCCGCGTCAAAATCGAAGAAACCGCAGAGGGATACTTGGCAGTTCCACTGAGGGCCGGCGGATCAGGAATCGTGAGTAGCATGGTGAACGCTGACGGGATAGTGGAGATTCCAGAGAATGTCGAGGGTATAAATGAGGGGGAGCGTGTGAGGGTTGCCCTTTTCCCACAC